>NZ_JACRVS010000060.1:0-5030 GCF_018811985.1 Acetobacter sp. P5B1
CGGCTCCGGGGCTCGCGGTGCGGCGCTACTGCTCCCCCTCTCCATGCCCATTCTTACGGTCTCAAATTCGGGACAGGTTTTGCGTGGTTATATGTCACGCATCGGGGAAATGTGCGGGCAATCACCACCCCCCACCAGACGCCTACCGGCGGCCTACGGCGCTCCCGCTCTGCGCTCGCTCTGGTGCTGCACCGGCTTTGTGCCGTGCCCGTCTGCTTGCTCACGGGGCGGGAGCGCCGTAGGCCGCCGGTAGGCGTCTGGTGGGGGGTGGTGATTGCCCGCACATTTCCCCGATGCGTGACATATAACCACGCAAAACCTGTCCCGAATTTGAGACCGTAAGAATGGGCATGGAGAGGGGGAGCAGTAGCGCCGCACCGCGAGCCCCGGAGCCGTGCGAGGACGTGCGCGGGGCGGCGAAAATGCGGTTTCCGCACCTTGTATTTATACTTAAGGGATAAATGGCGGTCGTAGTTTGAGGGTCTAGCCCTAGAGCGACTGCGGTTTTTTGGAGATTTGACCCGTAGAAGAAAACCCCTGTATCTTGGGAGCTGCTTAGACAACCAAAACAACAGGGGTTTTTCCGTGCATTGCTGCACCTGCGGGATACATAACACACGTCGTAAACGACACCAAGACGCATCTCTTGCCGACATTTCTCCACGGGATAAATCGTGGGACGTTCACCGGGCGCAGGCGCAGGACGTGCAGGCGATTTACGGCGAGGCGAGAGAGTTTGAGAGACTGGCGGAGCGGATTGGGAAGTGTTCGGGGGTTCTGAGGTTCAGTGAAACCCATGACCCGGAGACCGGTGAAGTCCGGTTAAAACTCAAGGAAGCGCAGTTTTGCCGGGTGCGTCATTGCCCGGTATGTCAGTCGAGGCGTTCGCTTATGTGGCAGGCTCGTTTTTATCAAGCCCTTCCCGGCCTCATAGAAGCCCATAGAGGGGCACGCTGGCTCTTTCTGACCCTCACGGTGCGGAATTGCCCTGTAGACGATCTACGGGCCACTCTGAAGGCTATGAACGATAGCTGGCGCCGTATGGTGAAGCGGCCAGAGTTCAAACCTGTGAAAGGTTGGATACGGACAACTGAGGTGACGCGGGGCAAGGACGGTTCAGCGCACCCGCATTTTCATGCGCTGCTTATGGTGCCTCCTTCTTGGTTTACCCGCCATTACGTCAAACAGGCCCGCTGGGTGGAGGTGTGGCAGTCCTGCGCTCGGTTGAATTATGCCCCCAGTGTGGACGTGCGGGCGGTGCATCCACGTAAAGGAGAGGATGGCGCAGAAGCCATTCAGAAGGCTGCGGCGGAAACCCTGAAATATGCGGTGAAGCCTGCGGATATGATCACCGACCCGGAATGGTTCATGGAGTTGACCAGGCAAGTCCACAAGCTGCGGTTCGTGGCGACTGGTGGCGCGCTTAAGGGAGTGTTGAAGGAAGGGCAGGAGAGTGACGAGGAACTTGCTCTGACCGATGGAGATGGGGAGGCAGACGATGGGGCGCGTGTTGGGTTTAACTGGCGACCGGCTGACCGAAAATACCGCCGTTATCGTAAGGCTGATGCGGAACCGTCAGGTATCATTCACGATCTCAGACAAAGCGACATTGAAGATTTTTAGCGAATGGAGAGCACATGACAAATCGACGTTTTATGGTGATGGACGAAGATCCTGAGCCGATTTTTTTCGATGATAAGTCATTGGCTGAGGAGTTTTGTCGTAGCGCTGAAATACCAAGTTTTTTCGAAGTTGCGCCATTGCCGAAGTTCGAAGTTACGCCAAAATGTGTGTGGTTTTTGACTGATACTGGTTCGGTCAGTCGGTCATGGGAAAGTGTTTTAGCTGACGGTCACGAGGACGAGCAGGCAAAGAAAAAACACTGAGTTATTGGAGTAAAGAGACCTCCCTGCGACATGTTGGCCGCCATATCGCGGGGGTGGTGAAACAGTCGCCACTGTTCCACCCAGCGTCCCATTCAAGGAGTTTTTGCAGCGTAATTTGTCGCTGTTTTCCTGTCAAAATGTCTGGTGCGTTTTTGTGCGATTTGGTTCGTTTTGGTGTGTTTTAGTGCGCAATGTAGATGCAATAATATAAAGGGGTTTTGGGGTTTCAGGCGGTTTGGTAGATTGAATATAAAGAAGTTCCTATAGACGGGACTTCTGGTTGAGCCTTGGGGGTGTGACGTGTGGTGCGTCATGCCCCTTTTTTGTTTGCANGCGTCCCATTCAAGGAGTTTTTGCAGCGTAATTTGTCGCTGTTTTCCTGTCAAAATGTCTGGTGCGTTTTTGTGCGATTTGGTTCGTTTTGGTGTGTTTTAGTGCGCAATGTAGATGCAATAATATAAAGGGGTTTTGGGGTTTCAGGCGGTTTGGTAGATTGAATATAAAGAAGTTCCTATAGACGGGACTTCTGGTTGAGCCTTGGGGGTGTGACGTGTGGTGCGTCATGCCCCTTTTTTGTTTGCAGCGCGTGCAAGAGCAATGACCCGTTGAGCGTGTTTTAATGCTTCCGGGTTGTTGTCGGCTTTTGCCATTTTGAGCAGTTCTTTTTGCACGTCTGGACTTCGAGCCGCTGTTACTGCGTCGAACGTGACGAGTGTTTCTTTTCGCGTTGTCATGTCGGTTCTCTGTTCCGTCGATTACGACAAAAATGGTCAAACCCAGAAAGGGCGCACTTACACAAACTTTCGTTCGTGGTGCTTTTTCCCGGAAGGGCGCACTTATACAAACTCTCGTTTGCCCCCCCTTTTGGGGTGTGCGGCCAAGGGTTCCCCTTAGCGATCTTGAGGCTTCCCGGACGGCCCCACGGGGCCGGGCTACGCCGCTCCCGCTCTGCGCTCGCTCCGGGTTGTCAGGTGGTGCCCGCTGGCCCGTCTGGACGGCTTAGGGAGGGGGCAACGGGCGGGGCAGTTACCACCCCTTCCCCCATTCCGTGACGTGTCACGTTTGGCCTCTGACCCTTCCAGTTCGCTCCCGCCYCGTGAGCAAGCAGACGGGCACGGCACAAAGCCGGTGCAGCACCAGAGCGAGCGCAGAGCGGGAGCGCCGTAGGCCGCCGGTAGGCGTCTGGTGGGGGGTGGTGATTGCCCGCACATTTCCCCGATGCGTGACATATAACCACGCAAAACCTGTCCCGAATTTGAGACCGTAAGAATGGGCATGGAGAGGGGGAGCAGTAGCGCCGCACCGCGAGCCCCGGAGCCGTGCGAGGACGTGCGCGGGGCGGCGAAAATGCGGTTTCCGCACCTTGTATTTATACTTAAGGGATAAATGGCGGTCGCATTTCAGGCTGAGAGCCTAGAGCGACTGCGGTTTTTTGAGGAATTGACAGGTCAAAGAAAAACCCCTTAGTTTTGGAGTTGCGAGACACACAAAACAACAGGGGTTTTTCCGTGCATTGCTGCACCTGCGGGATACATAACACAGGTCGTAAACGACACCAAGACGCATCTCTTGCCGACATCTCTCCACGAGATAAATCGTGGGACGTTCACCGGGCACAGGCGCAGGACGTGCAGGCCATTTATGGCGAGGCGAGAGAGTTCGAGAGACTGGCGGAGCGGATTGGGAAGTGTTCGGGGGTTCTGCGGTTCAGTGAAACCCATGACCCGGAGACCGGTGAAGTCCGGTTGAAACTCAAGGAAGCGCAGTTCTGCCGGGTGCGTCATTGCCCGGTATGTCAGTCGAGGCGTTCGCTCATGTGGCAGGCTCGTTTCTATCAAGCCCTTCCCGGCCTCATAGAAGCCCATAGAGGGGCACGCTGGCTCTTTCTGACCCTCACGGTGCGGAATTGCCTTGTAGACGATCTACGCGGCACTCTGAAGGCTATGAGCGATAGCTGGCGGCGTTTGGTGAAGCGGCCAGAGTTCAAACCTGTAAAGGGTTGGATACGGACAACCGAGGTGACACGCGGCAAGGATGGTTCAGCGCATCCGCACTTTCATGCGCTGCTGATGGTGCCGCCGTCCTACTTTCGGGGGCAAAGTTACGTCAAACAGGCCCGCTGGGTGGAAGTGTGGCAGTCCTGCGCTCGGTTGAACTATGCCCCCAGTGTGGACGTGCGGGCGGTGCATCCACGCAAGGGAGAGGATGGCACACAGGCCATTCAGCAGGCGGCGGCGGAAACCCTGAAGTATGCGGTGAAGCCTGCCGACATGACCACTGACCCGGAATGGTTCATGGAGTTGACCAGGCAAGTCCACAAGCTGCGGTTTGTGGCGACCGGCGGGGTTCTCAAGGGTGTGCTCAAGGAAGGGCAGGAGAGCGACGAGGAACTTGCTCTGACCGATGGAGACGGGGAACAGGACGATGGGGGGCGTGTCGGGTTTAACTGGCGTCCTTCTGACCGGAAATATCGCCGTTATCGCAAAGCTGATGCTGAACCGTCAGGTGTCATTCACGATCCCAGACAAAGCGACATTGAAGATTTTTAGCGAATGGAGAGCACATGACAAATCGACGTTTTATGGTGATGGACGATGATCCAGAGCCGATTTTTTTCGATGACAAGTCGTTGGCTGAAGAGTTTTGCCGGAGTGCTGAAATACCAAGTTTCTTCGAAGTTGCGCCGCTACCGAAGTTCGATCTTACGCCAAAATGTGTGTGGTTTTTGACTGATACTGGTTCGGTCAGTCGATCATGGGAAAGTGTTTTAGCTGACGGTCATCATGATGAGCAGGCAAAGAAAAAACACTGAGTTATTGGAGTAAAGAGACCTCCCCGCAACATGTTGGCCGCCATATCGCGGGGGTGGTGAAACAGTCGCCACTGTTCCACCCGGCGTCCCATTCAAGGAGTTTTTGCAGCGTAATTTGTCGCTGTTTTCCTGTCAAAATGTCTGGTGCGTTTTTGTGCGATTTGGTTCGTTTTGGTGTGTTTTAGTGCGCAATGTAGATGCAATAATATAAAGGGGTTTTGGGGTTTCAGGCGGTTTGGTAGATTGAATATAAAGAAGTTCCTATAGACGGGACTTCTGGTTGAGCCTTGGGGGTGTGACGTGTGGTGCGTCATGCCCCTTTTTTGTTTGCA
>NZ_JACRVS010000061.1:0-2466 GCF_018811985.1 Acetobacter sp. P5B1
TTGTTCATCCGAACTGTCGGTATCACCCGGGCCACCATGAGGATCGGGCTGGCCAATATCGTCTACAACATGCGCCGCTTCCTCTTCCTCGAAAGGTTGAACGCGAGCGCGTAGTCATCCAGCGGGAGGGCAGTCCCCGATCTGCTCAAAACGCAGATCAAAAGCTACCCCAAAAACCGTCAATCAAATCGCCAAAACCCTGAAATCACGAGCCAGGCGCATCAACCAACGGTTCTTCGATCCCTCCAGCTTATATTGCCTTATATTACGGCACAATATAAAATCAAAGGCCACACTATCTAAGGAATTATCACATGGAATCTTTGCAAATAAAATCCATTGCTACTGGGTATGTTCTTGTTAGCTGGCATGGATTCGTTGTGGTTCATGACATTGAAAGCAGCTCCGTAAAACTATCTACTGTTCAAAAAATAGAAAATATTAATGATGTGAAAATTTTTTCAGAAAGTTTATTAGAAAATTCCTTCATAAAGAAAGAAGGAGATTATTTTTGTTTTTACAAGAGTGACTTGTATTTAACTGTCTATCCGAATGCAGTCGCCGTATTTTCAGCAAAACATTTAAATGATTGGGAAAAATTTCAAATCCTTCCTGTAAATGATTTTCTTAAAATTTGGCACGCAGCAAAAAATGCGTGGGAACAAACGGAAGGAAACTCTTTCATACAAAGAGGTTTTATTAATTTCTCCTCCAACTTTCATGTAAATATAGGAAAATACAAAACAAAAATAGAAAATATAAAATATATATTCCATGACAACTTCATAAAAATAGAAAAAAAATACTTTTGCAGCCTAAATCACAATATCTACTATTCGAAATTTTCAGATTCTTATTTTAACACTCCCAAAATTTGGGTCGTCCCTATGGGAAATGCAGCCAATCGCGCTTTAGAATATCTTGTTGCTTGCCGTATAAAAAAAGAAGTTCCTAGTTTAGAAATACAAAATATACATTTACCAGAATGGGGAATTTACACACCCACAAAAGAACTCCCCCCTTTGGAAATGTGTAGACTAGGATGGTCTCGTTTTTGGATTGATGTGCCTGGTTTAGCCGATTGCTTAAAGCGTGGAGTCATTACATCTTTGTTTCAAGATGCATTTTGTTATAATGTTGAATTCCTACCCTCAAGGGAAGAAAGTAGAAAAATACTTGGACCAACAAAAAAGAAAATAAAAGCTGATGGGTTTGGAGATGATATTTTAGTTTGCAACATACGTGCCAATGAAATTCTCTACGGAGAGCATAGAAATTATATTGTTTTACCTCCAGAATACTATAAAATGATATTAGAAGATAGCGGCCTTTCACCGGTTTTTTATGGGCAGGTAGAGGATAATGCATACATTGCATCATTGAAAAAGATGTTCCCAAATGCACCATTTATTCAGGGAAAAGGTGCAGAACATGACTTTGATGTTCTGCGAAACTCAAAAAATATTGCTATTTCTGTAAGTACATTTTCTTGGTTAGCCGCTTGGCTGAGTTATGCAAATAGAATATACATCCCTATTAATGCTATGTATAATCCCAATCAAAATAAATTACAGAATTTTCTCGATCTATCCGAGAGCGTCTTTCGTTATGTCTTATTACCTTTTTGCTGGGCCGAAAATCTATATAATAATTCATCCAAATTCTTTGAAAAACAAAATTATATGGCCCGTTATGCTCGATTTATGACACATCAAGAGGTCCAAAACCTTTTAGACAGAGCACGTAGTTCTTGGCCTGAACAACCCTTACTAAAAGATTTCGACAAAGATTTTTATCTTAACACTTATGAAGATGCTCGAAATGGGATTAATAACGGAATTCCCAGTGCACTAGATCATTATATACATCATGGAATACATCATGGATATCGACCTTACTTTTTCGATGATGAATTCTACACAATAACATATCCTGATGCCGCGTTAGAAGTGTCTCTCGGATATTACAAATCTGTTTTTGATCATTATCAAAAAAAAGGAATTTTTCTTGGTTACAAAAGAAACCGTTCCTAATTTATCCCCATAACTACATACTATATTCGAGTTATAATTTTGGCGCAGCATAATTACATAACAAATAATAAAATTTATCTTATCTGCGCCAAAATAATAATTTTAATTTATAAATTGGAGGGTTCGAAGAACTGTTGATTGATTCCCCTTTTGCCTGATTTCAGATTTTTGGCGTGTTGATTACTAGTTCCTGGAGCTGATTTTCGCTCTGCGTTTTGAGCAGAGTGATGGTTTCATGCTCTGGATTGCTACGCGGCGGCGTTACTCCGCTCCAGGAGGGGAAATCGGCGCATATTATAGACGATATTGGCCAGCCCGATCCTCATGGTGGCTCGCGTTATGCCTACGGTTCGGACGAACAGTCCTGTCTGCGATTTCTGATCGGCAAAAACATGCTCGACACGCGACCGGATAACGGATTTTCCGGCGTTGG
>NZ_JACRVS010000062.1:0-1993 GCF_018811985.1 Acetobacter sp. P5B1
GTTCATCCGAACTGTCGGTATCACCCGGGCCACCATGAGGATCGGGCTGGCCAATATCGTCTACAACATGCGCCGCTTCCTCTTCCTCGAAAGGTTGAACGCGAGCGCGTAGTCATCCAGCGGGAGGGCAGTCCCCGATCTGCTCAAAACGCAGATCAAAAGCTACCCCAAAAACCGTCAATCAAATCGCCAAAACCCTGAAATCACGAGCCAGGCGCATCAACCAACGGTTCTTCGATCCCTCCATCTCCGCCGCGCTTTAATGAAATTGGTTGGCTTAATGTTTCGCCTTGGCCAATAAGGTAGTTAATAGGGTTATCCATCTTAAGCCTCCTCGTTACGGGCACGGCGGATGGTGTCCCGTGATAAGCCCGTCATTTCTGCTACTTGCCGCTGGGGAATGCCCGCGCTTTCTAACCGAACAGCTAACGCTTTCAGATTTGATTTTGGTAAAGCATGAGTTTCACGTTTAATTAAATCGAGAACGCATACCTCTACAGCAGTATCGGTTAGTACTGCTTGTCGTTTAAGCGTACGTAATGTTCGTGCTGCATCTGAATAAGACTGACCATCAAGAACTATTGCTAAAGCTCGTGCCCAATCTTGGCTGCTATCTGGCCCCAGCTCTTCAGAAAAAATCTGCTCTAAGTGAGTTGTATCGGGTAAAGGAAAGTTTATAACCGCATCGAAACGACGCCAGATGGCGGGATCCAATAATTCACCATGGTTTGTCGCCGCAATCAGCAATCGGTTGGCGGGCCACTTGTCTACTTCTTGCAGAATGACAGTAACAAGTCGCTTCAACTCTCCTACTTCAGTATCGTCATTTCGGCGCTTGGCGACTGCATCAAATTCATCCAAGAACAGCACACCATCATTAGCTTTAGCGTATTCAAGGACTGCGCGCAGATTGTTTCCGGTTTTCCCAAGTAGGCTACTCATTACAGAAGCGAGATCTAGTGTGAATAACGGTTTATTCAGCTTTTGCGCCATCCAGTGGGCTGTAAGTGTTTTTCCCACTCCTGGAGGCCCTGTAAATAGTACGGTTCGAGAAGGCTCTAACCCGGCTTTTATTAGCTCCGGAGTGCGTAGACGCTCCGCGATGACCTGCTCGATTTCTGTTGAAAGTTTCGCACTCATAATCGGAGCTGGGGATACAAAAGGGGCTACCTCAATATTAAGGAGGTCCCATCGGCTTTCTTGGTCTACAGGTACCAAGCGCATCCCTGTGGATGATGTTGTCTCTGGTTTTTCTCGAGCTCTGGTTGTAGCGCCTGCGCCGATGAATCCTTCGATGGCTTTTCCGGCGTCTGGATGGTCTTTCATAAGTGTGCGGGTAAGGCGACGTATAAACGCCTCCACTTGCTGTTTGTCAGCTTGTAAAGCCAGTCTCGAAAGATGGACTAAATTTTCAAGAAGTTTTGACGTTTCGGTCCGCTGCACGTCTTGTCCCACTTAACCATATGTTATTTATGACAAATTTTATAGATTCCTAATCTACACTGGACTAATAAAAATTACAAATTAAAAAAATTAGTCCAATGTCGTTTTTGGAGGGAAAATGCCAGACCCGTTTCCCACCCTATTGACTCTGGCTTAGGCGCTGGAACGCTTGAAAGGTATAGTAGGGCGCACCTACTTACTCCAGCATTTGAGAATGGTGCCAGAGTTTGAGGGGCGGCCAACCCATCGGCGGATGGCTGGGCGCATAGTGTTTTATCCAGAGGATGTTCAGTCCTTGCTGACTAGAGGGTGTTATGTACTTTCTGGCGTAAGTGTTCCAGAACAGATGGATGAATACTGCCCGCAAACCGTATCCGTCTGATATCAGTGACGAAGAGTGGTCTCTGATTGTTCCATACCTCCTTTTGATGAAAGAAGATGCGGACCAGCGACACCATAATCTGAGAGAGTTGTTCAACGGTCTTCGGTATGTGATCCGTTACGGCATTGCATGGCGTGCGATGCCGAACGATCTGCCGCCATGGACTGC
>NZ_JACRVS010000063.1:0-1987 GCF_018811985.1 Acetobacter sp. P5B1
GCACGAGATAGCGCAGAGCATTGATGATCTCACGGGAATCGGTTGTCCGTTTCCGACCACGCCGGTTCGCAGGGGGCATCAGAGGCGCTATGCGCTCCCATTCCTCATCTGTCAGATCAGACGGATAGCGTTTCGTCTTGCGTGTAATTCCGGCCATGCGGCCTCGTTGTGCTGGCGTCCACATCCTGCCTTTGAATCACACTCAAAACCTCTTGAAAACCTATCATAGCGAATTTCCAAAAGGGCTCTCAGTAAGCCTGCCTTTGAACAATAAAGGATTTGTCACCTGCTTCTTGTCTGGCAGCGAAATCTGCACAGCAGATGGCATACGCGCTGTGGAAGAGATCCAGATTGGTGATCAGCTCGTTGCGTTTGACTGGAAGCACAACACGTCCGTGCCCCGTCAGGTTGTCTGGGCAGGCAAGGCCCATGCAACTGTTCAGACCGACCTGCCTGACGATGAAGCTGGCTGGCCTGTTCGCATTCTCAAAGACGCTCTTGCCGACGGCGTGCCGTATAAGGACATGCTGATTACCGGCGAGCATTGCCTGTTCTTTGACGGCAAGTTTGTCCCGGCCCGCATGCTGGTAAATGGCGCGTCCATTTTCTACGATAAAACCATTACGTCCTACGACTACTACCACGTCGAGACCGAGCTGCATTCCGTCATCACGGCAGATGGTGTGCTGACCGAGAGCTATCTGGACACAGGTAACCGCCTCTCCTTCCAGCAGGCCGGTAAGATTGCAACGCTCCGCAACACGCCGCGCACATGGCAGGACGATGCCGCTGCCCCGCTGGATGTGGACCGTGCTTTTGTTGAACCCTTGTTCAACACTCTGAAAATGCGTGCCGCCAGCCTGAACAGCGCTGCCACTTCAGCGCCAGCCGCCACACTCACGCATGATCCTGACCTGCATCTGGTGACGCAAACCGGCGCACACATTCGCCCGATGTCTCAGCAGGACCAGCAGTACAGCTTTATGCTGCCGCCGGGCACACACTCTGTGCATATCGTCTCTCGTGCCAGCCGCCCGGCAGATGTGATTGGCCCGTTCGTGGATGATCGTCGCCACCTGGGTGTCGCGGTCTCTGATATTTCCTGTGCGTCAGCAAACCAGCACCACACAATCACCACACACCTGCAGGCAGAAAAACCTGCTGGCTGGCATGGGTCTGAGCAGGCTGATTTTGCCTGGACCAATGGGAATGCAGCACTCCCGCTTGGTGACCATCTGACACAGGACGCTCCGGCCGTTCTGCATCTGACCCTCTGTGCCGCTGGTCCTTATCTGCTCAACACGCAGACAAAAAGCGATATGACAAAGCGCTCTGCCTGATCGCCTAACCGCTTCATTCCGCAAAACAGCAAAAACGGGCCTTGTTTTTACACAAGGCCCGTTTTTTGCTTTCGCTTTTCAGGTTTTCAATACGCTGCCCTATGTTGGCCCGTATCCGCTGCGCTTTCACACTCAACGCATCTGCCCATCATCGGTATTGAACCTTCAGATGATCACATCAGAACTCAGCAGAGATCGTGCCGAAATACTCGCGAGGGGCGGCCTGATAGAGAATAGCGTTATTATCGCCGGACATGGCCGCCGTACCGTAAAGCCCACCGAAATAATTCTGATTGAACAGGTTATTTACTGAGAAGCTGACTTTCAGATCCTGCAGAGAGTGACCAATTTTTCCAAAGTTGTAGGAGGCCATGAGTGACGAAGTCCAGTAAGATGGCACCTGGAGGGTTCGAAAAACCCCTTGGCTCTGAGTTGTTCTGTGTGATTCCATTTTTTTGGCGTTGATTGGGGATGGAGGAAGATGAAGCAATCTGGTTTCTTTGATGTTGAAGAGCGTCTTGCTCGGCTGAGCGGGCTTGGCGATCAACTGGAGGCCTTTTCCCGGACTGTGGATTTTGAGGTGTTCCGCCCTGATCTGGAGCTGGCTCTGGCCTATTCAGACGGAAGTAAAGGCGGACGTCCGCCGT
>NZ_JACRVS010000064.1:0-1926 GCF_018811985.1 Acetobacter sp. P5B1
GGCTGGTTGTCCGGACTGTCGGTATCAGTCGAGCCACCATGAGGATCGGGCTCGCCAATATCGTCTACAATATGCGCCGCCTCCTCTTCCTCGAAAGATTGAACGCGAGCGCATAGCCATCCAGCGAGAGACAACTCCCAATCCGCTCAAAACGCAGACTGGACGCCATCGCAAAAACCGTCAATCAAATCGCCAAAACCCAGAAATTACCGGCCAAGCACATCAATCAAGGGTTCTTCGATCCCTCCAAATTATTATCACAATCCTGTTGTATAAGCAATAAAAGTGATTATTGTTTTGCAATATGTAGAGATATTTCGGGGACTTATTTACTAATGTCTGATGTAGCTTCTATTCCAGCCCCGACAGAAGAGGTTTCGGTGACTTCTCCTGTTACCGATATAGAAACGAAATCTCCCTATCTTGCTATTTCTCCTGTTCCGGTCTTTGAGGGCGCTCAGGGCGTGCGCTTCGACTTCAATGACGGTGCGCGGGTCATGGTGCCTGAAATTGCCTCTGAGATTGGTCAGTGGCACGTCAGGTTGTCGGACTATGCTACGGGAAACATTCTGTTCGATGCTCGTCTCAAGGGCGGCATGGTGGCTTCGACCAAGAAGTTTTTCGTACCCTTTCTAATTGATGTCTGGCTGGAAAAGCCGGATGGAGCACGCGAAGACGTGCTGCACCATGAGTTATCCCTGGAAGGAAAGCCCGTTCTTGTTCAGCTTCCTGTTGGAACGCTTGGCGATACCATTGCCTGGTTGCCTGCGGTTCTGCGACTGGCGCAGGAAAGTGGTGCCAAAGTCACATGTTCTGTTGCAGACGTAATCTTGCCACTCGTCAAGGCGGCAAACTCGAACATCATGCTTGTTGGTCATGATGAAGCAAAGGCGAATAAGGATTTTACGGCTAGGTTCTACGCCAGCTACAATATTGGTCTGTTCTTTACGGACGCTGAATTCACACGTCAGCCGACGGACTTCCGGCATGTTGGCCTGCACCGGACGGCCGCCTATATTCTGGGGGTCAATCCCTGGGATGACAGTCCACCGCCCATCACGATTCAGGACGGCGACACGCCTCCCATAGAGGGGCCGTATGTTGTCATTGCCACGCAGGCCAGTACGCAGTGCAAATACTGGAACAATCCGGCAGGTTGGCAGGAGGTCATCGCGTTTCTGAAGGCTTCAGGATATCGCGTGATCTGTATTGATCAGAAGACGTTTCATGGGACGGGGTATGTGTACAATCATATTCCTCATGGAGCTGAGGATGAGACAGGGAACCGGCCTTTGTCGGAGCGAGCACGCTGGTTGAAGCATGCAAGTTTTTTTATTGGCCTTTCCAGCGGTCTGGCATGGCTGGCGCATGCGGCAGGGACGCCGGTTGTGATGATTTCCGGTTTTACGCATCCGAATAACGAGTTTGCTACCCCTTACCGCATCATCAATTGGCATACCTGCAATTCCTGCTGGAATGACTCGAAGCATCAGTTTGATCATCACGATTTTCTCTGGTGCCCACGGCATAAAGGGACTGAGAGGCAATTTGAATGTACCCGTTTGATTACCGGAGCTCAGGTTATTCACACACTCAAACGCCTAATCACAGATAAAAGACTCCCGATGCTTGAGGATATTATTATCCAAACGAAACAAGATTAAGGCTTCTAAAAAGCTGGAGGGATCGAAGAACCCTTGATTGATGTGCTTGGCCGGTAATTTCTGGGTTTTGGCGATTTGATTGACGGTTTTTGCGATGGCGTCCAGTCTGCGTTTTGAGCGGATTGGGAGTTGTCTCTCGCTGGATGGCTATGCGCTCGCGTTCAATCTTTCGAGGAAGAGGAGGCGGCGCATATTGTAGACGATATTGGCGAGCCCGATCCTCATGGTGGCTCGACTGATACCGACAGTCCGGACAACCAGC
>NZ_JACRVS010000065.1:0-1866 GCF_018811985.1 Acetobacter sp. P5B1
TGATGGATAAGGCCACGTTTCTCGACTTCACAGTCGAGATCATCCGGCGGTCAGAGACAGCAAAAGGGTTTGAAATCCTGCCGCGTCGGTGGGTTGTGGAACGGACCTTCGGTTGGATGATCCGCTGGCGTCGCCTTGTGAAGGACTACGAACAGCGGATCGACGTCGCAGAGGCCATGATCCACATCGCCATGGGAAGCCTCATGCTACGCCGAAACGCTCATCCGTGAATTTCCAAAAGGGCTCTAAGCCTTCCTTAGTTCTTCTACTAATCATTTCACGCTCTTGTTGAGCTAAGAGAGCCATAATCCCGATTGTCATGACATTTGCATCAGGCATATCGCATGCAGTGAATGGAACATCTCCTCTTTGAAGTTGCAGAAGAAAAACTGCATCACGTGAGAGCCTGTCCAATTTTGCGATTAATAATGTAGCTCCATACAATCTGCATTGTTCCATTGCCTGGGTTAGCATTGGCCTATCGTTTTTCTTTCCAGATTCAACTTCTCGAAATTCTTTCAACAAGATACCATTTTTGTGATTAACATAATTCATAACGGTATCTTTTTGAGCTTGTAGCCCAAGACCTGATTCCTTTTGCTTCTTTGTAGAAACTCGATAATAACTAATAAATCTGTTCATATAATACTCCGTCAACGCCCGTAGAGGGTATTATACACAATTATATGCTATAATATTTATTAGGTCTTAAATGACTATAAAATGGAGATTATTTATGATAGATATTGAAGATAGAAAATATAGTGTGAAAATCATGTCTGATTATTTGGGGAGTCATGGATGGTGGCGTGCCGGTGATAATGTTGGAGATGAAAACAAACCATGTGAGCTGGTACTTTTTGATGATGGAGGATATGCACCTACTTTTTCTATAGTACTTCCCAAAAATGAGGGTCAGACGTTTAAGAAAGTTTGGGATGAATTAGAGCAGAACTATTATGCAACTTTTCCCGATTATGTTCGTCCCGACTTTGCTAAGTGGATGAAAAGATATGAATGCAATAACTCTTTAGAAATAAAAAGATAAAAGGAATCCTATTATGAGTGAATATAAGAATCCGTACACTTTATTCAAAAGGACAAACGAAACAGGAGAGCTTAGCTTAGAAGCACGTTTTAAAATAATAAGCTCTAGTTTTTTTCGTTCTGTTAATGAAGAAATTAATAAGCCTCATCCGACTTTGAAATCGGATGATTTAAATATGGATAAAATTAGACATGATATTTTCAATACGACCAATGAGGTCACTGAGCAATTAAAGAAATTCAAGTATCAAAAAAAGCAACTTGAAGAATCTCTTCAGAAGCAACAGTCAGAACGTCAAAGAGCTTTTGCTCAAAAAGGCATCAGAGGAAAAGACTTCGAGATTCCTCCCGAGACTATAGAACAATTAGAGAGGATTTCAGCACACATTGCTGAATGTGCGAGGTTCATAGCAGGAACAATTTTACACACATTTGGTCTTGCTCCTCCTCCTGGTCCATATCGTCCTTCATTAACGCCAGACCAGATGAAAGAGTTGGAAATACAACAATCTCAGGATGCGTTAATGCAGATAATATCTGCTGATGGTTCAGTTCGAGATAATGTTGAGAGGTAATCCCCCCATAAAAAGAGTGACTTTTGAATGAGAATTTTCTCAGCGTAAGAATTGAGGAGATTCTGATGAAGAGTGATCGCTTTACTGACGCCCAGATCATGGGTGTGATCCGCCAGGCTGAGGGCGGTGTCCCGGTTCCTGACCTGTGCCGGGAGCATGGGATTAGCAACGCCACGTTTTACCGGTGGCGCGCGAAATATGGCGGCATGGATGCTTCGATGATCAGTCAGATGAAGGCTTTGGA
>NZ_JACRVS010000066.1:0-1855 GCF_018811985.1 Acetobacter sp. P5B1
AGCTGGGCCGCTCGCCACCACGGCCCCAGTTCAGCGGGGATGCTCCGCCATTTCGCGCCATTCTCATGGCGCCAGAAAATTGCTGCTATCGTACGCTGCAGATCATGGGGCGGCGTCTTGCCCCTTGGGCGAACCGCCTCAATCAGAGGTTCCCAGATCGCCCATGTCTCGTCCGTAAAGGTGCCTGTTCTGTCTCCTTCTTCCATCCCTACAATATGGGAAGAAATTCAAGATCTAACAGGCCCTAGTCCAGCGCAGATGTCTTCCTTGTTAGCCACTGAATAAACAACCATGCCAGAATGTAAGCACTACCGCAAACAGCAAACAGAACATAATACCCTGTGTTAATGCTATTTATAGACCTGTAGTAATCCAGAATTATACCAATAAAGACGGGGAAAAGCATTCCCCCTATGGAGCCTGCCATGCCTCCTATACCCTGCACCGAGGCTATCATACTTTTGGAAAAATAGTCTGCGGGCATGGAATAGATATTAGCTGACCAGCCCTGATGCGCAGCAGCTGCCACACTCAATAGCGCAATCATCCCCCACATGGTGCCAACCTGCGCAGAAAAACACAGTGGGATCACCAGCAGCGCCATCATCAACATGGTAAAGCGCCGCGCGGTTGCAACTCTCCAGCCCCGACCGATCAGAAAAGAGGAAATCCAGCCACCACCAACACTTCCGACAGATGTCGAGCAATAAACAGCCATCAGCGGAAATCCAAGATGCTGAAGATCAAGGTGGTATCGATCAGAAAAATAGGACGGCAACCAGAAGAGAATGAAAAACCAGATTGGATCCGTCATGAATTTGCCAAGCGCAAAAGCCCATGTCTCTTTCATTTTCAACAGATCTAACCAGCGCCCTTTAAATTCCGGCACTTTAGCAACACCTGAATCCTGAGCAATATAGTCTCGCTCTTCAGATGACAGACGAGCAGTCTCCTCAGGCAGACGGTAAATACGCAGCCATATGATCAACCAGACAAAACCAGAAAGACCCGTAATAATAAAAGCAGCCTGCCATCCATATTTAACAGCAAGCCATGGCACTGTAGCCGGCGCCATGATGGCACCAATACTTGTTCCTGCCGTGACAATCCCAACAGCCAGAGAGCGCTCCGTAGAAGGAAACCACTCTGAAACAACCTTCAAAGCTGATGGAAAATTACCCGACTCTCCAAAACCGAGCAGACCACGAACTGCCGCAAAGGTTGCTGTTCCTCCCACAAAGGCATGGCTGATTGATGCAATACTCCAGATAAACATACAGACTGCATAGCCCAGACGCGTGCCAATTCTGTCTATCAATTTTCCAAAGGAAACAAACCCCAAAGCGTAGCAAGCCTGAAAAACAATAACCAGATAGCTGTAGTCTTTTTCAGTCCAGTCGAATTTCTGTTCCAGAAGCGGCTTGAGTAAGCTGAGAACCTGACGGTCCACATAGTTGATTGTTGTTGCCGCAAAAAGAAGTCCGCATATTATCCAGCGATATTTACCAATCATCACGACCTCCGGTTTTTCTTTTTTGTAGGAGATGCAAAATGTCCGAGTGCAGCCACAGACTTCTCGCGCATAAGTATTAAGGCAGGCGTACCCTAGGGCCTGTTAGCACTTGATCCAGTCTGCGGCGGCAGCGATGTGGATGACCGCGAGGAACGAGGTTGCTGTTTTTTCGTATCTGGTTGCGACAGCGCGCCATTCCTTGAGACGAGCCCAGAGGTTCTCCACAAGATGTCGGCATCGATAGGCCCATTTGGGACAGGCGACCGGCGCATCGCGTCGTTTCGCGGGAATGGCCGGTCGGGCTCCCATGTCCCATATCCGTTCACGAAAGGCGTCTGACGC
>NZ_JACRVS010000067.1:0-1841 GCF_018811985.1 Acetobacter sp. P5B1
ATGGCGGTCGTCCGCCCTTGCTTCCATCGGAATACGCCAGGGCCTTGTCCAGATCAGGACGGAACGCTTCAAAATCCACAGTCCGGGAAAACGCTTCGAGCTGATCGCCAAGCCCACTCAGCCGGGCAAGACGCTCTTCAACATCAAAGAAACCAGACTGCTTCATATCGCCATTCCCTCAATCAACGCAGAAGAAATAGAATCATACAGAAGACCTCAAAACCAGGGGGTTTTTAGAACCCTCCACCTGATCTTTGGTCTGGCCTCGGGGCGTCTGTCAGGAGGTCGGGCCAACTGTGCGGCACTGGCCGGAAAATCCACACTGAACCGGCTGGAGCGCAGTGGCCACAAGGCAGACCGTTACTGCCGCATCATTGCTGATCATGAGGCACTGGCGGAGCTGTTCGTCACGCTCTACATGGACCGGCATGATCGGGCTCCTGCCCGGATCGTTCTGGACGTGGACGCGACCGATGATCGTATCCATGGCCATCAGGAAGGCCGGGCCTTTCATGGGTATTACGGCCATAACTGCTATCTGCCGCTATACATCTTCTGCGGGGATCATCTCCTCAGCGCTACCCTGCGCACGGCAGACAGGGACCCGGGGAAGGAAGTGCTGGCTGACATCCGCCGGATTGTGCAGCAGATCAGGAACCGCTGGCCCAGGGTGCGTATTCTGGTGCGCGGGGACAGTGGCTTCTCCCGGGACACTCTGATGACATGGTGCGAAGACAACCACGTTGACTTCCTGTTCGGGCTTGCAGGCAACACCCGCCTGTATGACCGGATTGCCTCTTTGTCCGCTGAGGTTCGTGACGAAGCCGCCACGACAGGCAAAGCGGCGCGCGGCTTTGCCTCCTTTGACTGGATCACAAAGGACAGCTGGACGCGCCGCAGGCGGGTCGTGGCCAAGGCCGAATGGCGCCACGGCAACCGCTATCATCGCTTCATTGTCACCACGCTACCGCAGGGAATGTCCGACCCCCGCCATCTCTACGAACAGATTTACTGCGCACGCGGGGATATGGAAAACCGCATCAAGGAATGCCAGATGGATCTGTTCTCAGACAGGACCTCGTCCCACACCATCCGGGCCAACCAGCTCCGGCTGTGGTTCTCGGCCGCTGCCTATGTCCTGCTGACCGCTCTGCAAAGACTGGCCCTTGGCCAGACCAGCCTGGAGACGGCGACCTGTGGCACCATACGCGCACGACTGCTCAAAATCGCGACACGTGTAACGCTCAGCGTCCGTCGGATTGTCCTGTCCATGCCGGACATGTTCCCCTGTCAGCATGAATTCGCCCTCGCTCATGCACGATTGCGAAGGCTACGGCAGGCCATCTGAAGAAACAGACAGCGCACAGACCACATAGCTTCCACCAACACTGCCTTCTCAGGCCGTGACACCCTCACTGCGCTCAGAACCCGCCGCCAGAAGCAGAATATCGTCAATATTCCAGATCGGGCTCCTGTGGGATGACTGAACTCTACAAAACGACCTGAAATTGCCTCAAGTGTGAGAAATCCGCGTCGACGGCGACCTCTTCAGAGTTTCCACCGATAAGGAGAACATCGTGAGGCCCCTTCTCAGAGCCCTTTTGGAAATTCGCTATGATAGGTTTTCAAGAGGTTTTGAGTGTGATTCAAAGGCAGGATGTGGACGCCAGCACAACGAGGCCGCATGGCCGGAATTACACGCAAGACGAAACGCTATCCGTCTGATCTGACAGATGAGGAATGGGAGCGCATAGCGCCTCTGATGCCCCCTGCGAACCGGCGTGGTCGGAAACGGACAACCGATTCCCGTGAGATCATCAATGCTCTGCGCTATCTCGTGC
>NZ_JACRVS010000068.1:0-1725 GCF_018811985.1 Acetobacter sp. P5B1
AAACGGCGGACGTCCGCCTTTACTTCCGTCTGAATAGGCCAGAGCCAGCTCCAGATCAGGGCGGAACACCTCAAAATCCACAGTCCGGGAAAAGGCCTCCAGTTGATCGCCAAGCCCGCTCAGCCGAGCAAGACGCTCTTCAACATCAAAGAAACCAGATTGCTTCATCTTCCTCCATCCCCAATCAACGCCAAAAAAATGGAATCACACAGAACAACTCAGAGCCAAGGGGTTTTTCGAACCCTCCAGCTTCGAGCTTAAAGGGGGAAGATTAGGTTCAGATAATATGTTAATGCTATATTTAAATTAATCGGTAATTTTTTTTATTATTCAAAATTTCTTTTGTGCAAAAAAAAATGTTAAGCTCTGAGTGTCAAGGCTTATACCTAGAACATGTCGGTTGCAGCGAGGCGGATGGCAGAAAAAGACATTAGGACTTTTGTCGTGGCGTAACGTTTCACCTCTCCAGTCCTTGGGCTATTCGAACATGATCTCAATGCGATCGCTGCGCTTGTATTCCTGCTTGTCTTATTTGGCAGGTGGAGGGTTCGAAGAACTGTTGATTGATTCCCCTTTTGCCTGATTTCAGATTTTTGGCGTGTTGATTGCTACAGCGTGTCGTCAGTTAAGCAGGATGATGATTGAGGCGAACTGCACGGCTGCGAGGAAGGTCGATTTCAGTTTATCATAGCGGGTTGCGATAGCGCGAAACTGCTTGAGTTTATTGAAGAACCTCTCAACAAGGTTCGGTTCGCGGTAGAGAGAAAAATCGGTTTTCCGTCGTGTTGTTCTGTTGCGTTTTGGCGGGATGACCGGGGTAATCCCGCGCTGTATCAGCCGATCGATCAACCTGTCCGCGTCATACGCCTTGTCCGCAAGGAAAGCATCCGGGTCGATGTTTTCCAGAAGCGGTTCCGCCTGGGTGATATCGGCATCCTGTCCCGGTGTGATGCCGAGTTCCACCGGATTGCCCAGAGCGTCGCAGATGGCATGGATCTTTGTAGTCAACCCGCCTCGTGATCGTCCGATGGCCTGATCCGTACCCCTTTTTTGAGAGCTCCTGCACTATGCTGATGCGCCCGGAACAATTGTGCTGTCGATCATCATGTATTCGTTGTCGTGATCAGCGGCCAGATAACGAAATATCCGTTCGATGACGCCGCTTTCACACCAGCGGCGCAGACGCCGGTGCACGTTTTTCCAGTCCCCGAAACGGGCAGGAAGGTCGCGCCATGGAATGCCCGCGCGATAGCGATACAGCACCGCCTCCACGAACAGACGGTTGTCCGCCGCAGTGCCGCCGACATAGCCTTCTCGACCGGGAAGAAGATCCTTTATCCGCTCCCACTGGTCATCGCGTAAACTATAGCGCCGCATCTCTCTGTCTCCTCCAAAAAACGGGAAAACAGTCAGCACACGCAGACACAAAGTACAACCCTCACGTGCCACACTCAGGGCTTAACTGACGACACGCCGTAGTTCCTGGAGCTGATTTTCGCTCTGCGTTTTGAGCAGAGTGATGGTTTCATGCTCTGGATTGCTACGCGGCGGCGTTACTCCGCTCCAGGAGGGGAAATCGGCGCATATTATAGACGATATTGGCCAGCCCGATCCTCATGGTGGCTCGCGTTATGCCTACGGTTCGGACGAACAGTCCTGTCTGCGATTTCTGATCGGCAAAAACATGCTCGACACGCGACCGGATAACGGATTTTCCGGCGTTGG
>NZ_JACRVS010000007.1:0-267478 GCF_018811985.1 Acetobacter sp. P5B1
AAACGGCGGACGTCCGCCTTTACTTCCGTCTGAATAGGCCAGAGCCAGCTCCAGATCAGGGCGGAACACCTCAAAATCCACAGTCCGGGAAAAGGCCTCCAGTTGATCGCCAAGCCCGCTCAGCCGAGCAAGACGCTCTTCAACATCAAAGAAACCAGATTGCTTCATCTTCCTCCATCCCCAATCAACGCCAAAAAAATGGAATCACACAGAACAACTCAGAGCCAAGGGGTTTTTCGAACCCTCCATTTGCAAAATGCAAATGGAAACTATCATCCTATTATGAAGATAAGTTTTCATGAATTTTTGACTGCCTTTGACGGTTGATTTTTGCCTTTGATAAACAAATAAACTAGCAATCCAACCACAATAGAATTCAAAACAATTGGGGGAACATTATAAAGCAATGGCGTTCCATATAATGAATAACCTAGATAATGTGAATTTTCTATTGTTAATGTAGATACTGCTTCAGCGGAGGAAACACAAATAACGGAATAAAAAGAGTAAATTGTTGTTTTTTTCAGCATGCTTATGTTTTTTATAATTGTTTTTTCCGAGAAATACACAAACAAAAAAGAGAATGAGAATATATATACTATGCAAAAAATACTTCCCCATCCCTCTTGGAATACTATTATTCCCCACGATAAACGTATTTTTTCTTTTTCTATCTCATTTATTTTTTTGCTTTTGTTTTCAAGAGAACTCATTCCTTCGATTCTTGCATCAATTTTTACATCTGGAGCCTGAATTTTACTATCGTCTCCTGTTTGATTAGTGGAAAAAAGAACATCTATATAAAACGAATCTTTAGGATTTATTAATGTCGGCATCATTTGAAAAGTTTGATTGTCTAATTTCTTCCATTCTACGTTAATACACTCTTTACATTGTCCAGATTTGATATCTGAAATTTCCCATGGCTTTTGAACCGTTAGAGTAATCGGTTTGAATGTATTTTTTGTATCGACCGCATGATCGCCTGTATTATTAAAAAATATTACATCTGTTCTTATGATCTTTAAATCGTCTAATGGTTTTGTAAATTCATGCGGTAATCTTTTTGCTTCTATTTTTGTTAATGCAAATGGATTTGTTGGCCCTATTTCCTCATATTCTAAATGAATAGGATTACCGTCACTATTTACACTTGTTAAATGCTCATAAATTGGCGCTGAAATGGAAGAAAAAACAGTTGCAAAAAAACCTATTATTGAGCAAATAATTGGATGTCTTTGAATGAAATTTTTATCTTCGTAATTATCCCGATTTGGCATTACATTTCAACTCACATAATAAATTTACGCAAAAAACCAGACATTCCATTATTTTCTAAAAATTTTCTCTTTTTGTCTATAGACAACAATCTATCTGAAAATTCTCGCACACCCTATAGTGATATTCCTTTTGGGTACTCCCTAAAGGAACATTACCACAACCTACCGTATTATGTCCCATTAGGGTGTATAATTGAATTAGGGAGCGGTTAGTCCCGCCATCCCTATAACCCAAAAGGAACAAGGAATATGAAATATGGCTATGCACGAGTAAGCACAACTGACCAAAACTTAACCATCCAGGAAATCGCACTCCAAAAAGCAGGATGTGAAATTATCAGGGGTGAGAAGGTCTCAGGAACAAGCCGAGAAGGCAGAAATGAATTGGATACCCTTTTGCAGTTTTTAAGGGCTGGTGATTCTTTGGTTGTCACTCGCATCGACAGACTAGCCAGATCAATAGGCGATCTTCAGGATATTATGAAGATACTCGAATCTAAAAAAGTATCACTCATTTGCACTGAGCAACCCATAGACACCAGCAATGCTATTGGAAAAGCCTTCCTCAATATGTTGGGAGTCTTTGCTCAATTCGAAACAGAATTAAGAAAAGAACGACAGATGGAAGGCATCGCTAAAGCCAAAGCCGAAGGTGTCTATAAAGGTCGGAAACAATCCTATGACCATGAACGAGTGAAAGACCTGAAGGCTCAGGGCCTCGGTGTCGCTGAAATCATGCGTCAGACTGGAGTATCAAAAACTCACGCCTATAGGATTCTGGCACACTGAACACCATCAACAACATCTGCATTTGTTGTTGAATTGCTGTTTTGTTGTTACCACTTGACAAGACAAAAAATATATGCAGAGACCCGCAGAAATCTGCGATTCTTATTGAAAAATCTCTGTATATACAGTAACTTACGTTTGTCCGATGGCGGAGAGACAGGGATTCGAACCCTGGGTACTATTGCTAGCACAACGGTTTTCGAGACCGCCCCGTTCGACCGCTCCGGCACCTCTCCGTTGGGCGGCTTATAAGCAGGGTTTTTATGGTGCGCAAGCAGAGATCCCCGGCTTTAGCAAGTTCTTGTTGACGAGCGGGGGAGACTCCCCGTAAAAAGCCGCACCACTCCACACAGATGGAGCCATGCCGCCAATGCGGCCAAGGAACAAAAAGCGACCAGACCCTTCGCCTGCGCCTGTGCCGCGGAAGGTCAAGAGATCGGAAAGAGAGACAGGTTTTATGTTCGCAGTTATCCGCACCGGCGGCAAGCAGTATCGGGTTGAGCCCAACATGGTGCTCAAGGTTGAAAAGCTGGAAACCGAAGCTGGCGCTACCATCACCTTTGATGAAGTTCTTGCCGTAGGTGGC
Organism: Acetobacter sp. P5B1; assembly: GCF_018811985.1. NCBI lineage: Bacteria > Pseudomonadati > Pseudomonadota > Alphaproteobacteria > Acetobacterales > Acetobacteraceae > Acetobacter > Acetobacter sp. P5B1. The sequence goes on from NZ_JACRVS010000007.1 coordinate 2,656, forward strand.
GAAGGCACCACCACCATTGGCGCCCCCACCGTTGCTGGCGCAAAGGTGACGGCAACCGTCATCGCTCAGGACCGCCTCAAGAAGGTCATCATCTTCAAGAAGCGCCGCCGGCAGAACAGCCGCCGCAAGAATGGCCACCGCCAGCCGGTTACCGTTCTGCGCATCCAAGAGATTAACGCCGCCTGAGCCCCATAGGGTTCGGCTGGTAAGACCAAGGAGGACTTAGGTCATGGCACAAAAAAAAGCAGGCGGTTCATCCCGTAACGGGCGCGACAGCGCCGGACGCCGTCTTGGCGTCAAAAAATTTGGTGGCGAACAGGTTATCGCTGGCAACATCATCATCCGCCAGCGCGGCACGAAGATGAAGCCGGGCGCTAACGTTGGTGTTGGTCGTGACCACACCATCTTCGCTCTGGTTGACGGCAGCGTGCGCTTTGAGCGTCGCGCCGAAGGCCGCGTGCACGTTTCCGTGGACGCGCTGCCGGCAGCTGCTGAATAAGTATTCGGTAAGCTCCACCACGCGTTTTTCCCGTGGCCGGAATGGCAAGGGGCCGGTCCTCACAGGATCGGCCCTTTTTCATGTTCAGGCGTTGAAAGTATCCCATGAAGTTTCTTGATCAGGCAAAAATCTACGTCCGCTCCGGCGATGGCGGAGATGGTGTCACCGCCTTCCGCCGGGAAAAATATATCGAATTCGGCGGTCCGGACGGGGGCAATGGCGGCCGTGGTGGCGATGTTATTTTTGAAGCCGTCCCCAACCTCAACACCCTGATCGACTTCCGGTACACCCAGCATTTCCGCGCCCGTAAGGGTGGCAACGGGGCCGGGTCTGACCGTACGGGTGCTGCTGCGCAGAACGTGGTCATCAAAGTGCCTATCGGCACGCAGATTTTTGATGATGACCGGGAAACCCTGCTGGCTGATCTGGATGAAGCGGGAAAGACCATCACCCTCTGCCGGGGCGGCGATGGCGGCTATGGGAACGCGAATTACAAAAGCAGCACCAACCGCGCACCGCGCCGGTCTGATAAGGGCTGGCCGGGTGAAGAACGCTGGGTCTGGCTGCGGCTGAAGCTGATTGCCGATGTCGGTCTGGTCGGCCTGCCCAATGCCGGGAAGTCCACGTTCCTTTCAGTTGTATCCGCCGCACGGCCTAAAATTGCCGATTATCCCTTCACCACCCTGCACCCCCAGCTGGGCGTTGTGCGCCTGTCCATGACAGAAGAATTTGTGGTGGCGGATATTCCGGGGCTGATTGAAGGTGCGCATGAGGGCACTGGTCTGGGTGACCGCTTTCTGGGTCACGTGGAACGCTGCGCCATTCTGCTGCATCTGATTGATGGCGCAGCAGGTGATGTTGTGGATGCCTGGCGCACCATTCGGCACGAGCTGGATGCCTACGGCGGTGGACTGGCCGATAAGCCGGAAATTATTGCCCTGAACAAAAATGACGCCATGACTCCGAGGGAAGCTTCTGCCCGCAAACGGGCGCTGGAAAAAGCCAGCGGCGCTCCGGTTATGCTGATTTCCGCTGCCACGCGGCAGGGTGTTCCGGAACTGCTCCGGGCCATTCAGACACAGGTCACAACCATCCGTAAGGATGAAGAAAACCCCGCTTAAGCCTGCAAGCCCCTCCGGGGGTCACGACATAGAATGGATTGTTTTCCATGACCGGACGCCCCACCAGCCCCTCCCTTTCTTCCGCCCGTCGGCTTGTTATCAAGATCGGCAGTGCGCTGGTGGTGGACCCGGATAAAGCCGCCCCACGGCAGGCCTGGCTGGCCAGTGTGGCGGAAGACATCGCCCAGCTGCGGCGTCAGGGCACGGACGTGACCGTTGTCTCCTCCGGGGCCATTGCACTGGCCCGCCATACGTTGGGGCTAACAAACGGTGCACTCCGCCTGCCGGAGAAACAGGCCGCTGCTGCCGTTGGGCAGATCCGTCTGGCTCAGGCATGGAGCAATGCTCTTTCCGAACAGGGCCTCACGGCCGCTCAGCTGTTGCTGACACCAGAAGATACCGAGGACCGCCAGCGTTACCTGAACGCCCGCGCCACGCTGGATACCTTGCTGGGTCTGGGCTGTGTGCCGGTCATCAACGAGAACGACACCATCGCCACGGCAGAAATTCGCTTTGGGGATAATGACCGCCTCGCCGCGCGCGTCGCCCAGATGACGGACGCGGATCAGCTCGTTCTGCTTTCCGATATTGACGGTCTCTACACCGCAGACCCACGCACAAATCCGGATGCTCAGCACCTGCCGGTGATTGAGACTCTAACCCCGGAAATTGAAGCCATGGGGGGCGAACCGCCTCCCGGCTATTCTTCCGGCGGCATGCGCACCAAACTTCTGGCTGCGGGCATTGCCACCCGCTCCGGCTGTGCTATGGCCATCGCACTTGGTAAACAGAACCACCCGCTGCGCGCCCTGCTGGACGGCGCACGCTGCTCATGGTTCCTGCCGCAAGCCTGCGCGCAGACAGCCCGCAAACAGTGGATTGCCGGAAGCCTGACCCCAGCTGGTGAAATCATGATTGATGACGGGGCAGCCGACGCCCTGCGTCATGGTGGCTCCCTACTGCCCGCAGGTGTACTGGGCGTCAAAGGAGAGTTCACGCAGGGTGATCTGGTTGTGGTGGTGGATAATGGCGGCCGCGTTCTGGCGCGTGGCCTATCCTCTTATGATGCCGATGATGCCCGCCAGATTGCCGGACATCGCTCCACAGAACTTCACGATATTCTGGGCTGGCAGGGACGAGACGAGATCATCCATCGTGATGACCTCGTGATGGTCTGAGGGAGGGGACATCCCCTCCGGTTGTTAGAAATCAGCAGGCTTGCGGGGCGGCCAGTTCAGCACAGGCTCAGCCCGCCCTGTCTCTTCACCATAAGACCGATTAACCCGCGGCTCTGCAGGCTGCTCGGCGTTCCGTAAAAAATCAGGACGATAAGGCGGCTGGTCAGCATCGGGCGCACGGTAACGGCGCATGGCATCCGCCAGCGGCTCTTTGCGCCCGGACGCATCTTTCTGCGGCTCATGCCAGGGCATGACACGGCGGGTCGCACCATCCCGCGGCTCCGGCTCCAGATTAGGAGCCGGTGGAGCCTCCCGGCGCGGTTCATACGCATCGGAAACCTTGGGGGTGCGCAGAGGCGTCAGCACAGGGGCTGACAGAATGGGAGAGGGTCGGGTTGGTTCCGGCGGACGAATTTCTTCCACCTGCACACCGTCCGGCACGGACGGACGGCTCAGCACCTCATCCCCTGCCGGACGCGTAGCCTGCCCCTGCCCTGCCGCCAGACGCATGGCCAGAGCCCGCACCTCGGCCTGCATTTCCTGAATTTGCAGTTCCAGCTCCGCCAGACGGCCTTTTACGCCAAAGACAGCAAAAGGCATCATCAGGAACGCCAGCCCGAAGACGATAACAACCGCTATCACCAACAACTGCGCCCAGAGCGGCATCCAGTCTGGAAACACGACAGACATCATTTCCTACAGACCCCACATGTCAGGATTCCATGCCGTGCCAGCGGCAACCCGCTGCCCGGCACGGTCTTCATTACATTCCAAGGGCGCGACGATAGATATCAAGCAGAGTTTCCTGCTCTTCCACTTCACTCGGCTCCTGCTTGCGCAGGCGGATGATCTGCCGAATGACTTTGACATCAAACCCGGCGGACTTGGCTTCGGTAAAGATATCCTTGATATCGCCAGCAAGTGCTTTGCGTTCTTCTTCCAGACGCTCGACCCGCTCGATGATGCTTCTCAGCCGATCGGCGGCAATGCCACCCACAGCGGCATCGTCACCACCGGAAAATCCTTCGGTATCCATGCTCAAGTTCCCCCGTTTACAGACCGTGTTCAGGGCCTGACTGCGGCAGGCCTTTCGCCCGCCACGCCCGAACACCAAAGGCGCGGGCTTATCGCGAGCCGCCCGCGCGGTCAATTACCTTGACAGCCAGAAGCCTTATGGACAAACCCTCTGCCACAACGCTTTCCCGGCTGCCCCGTTCTCAAAGCACACTCAGGGGGAAGAAAGTCTTTGTTTGGGGCTTTTCAAGGGCACCCACGATCTTGCGGGAGTACTATGGCCATGGCGCATATTAATCGGATTGACCCTTTCGATTTCATTATTTTCGGCGCCACGGGCGATCTGACAATGCGCAAGCTGCTGCCTGCGTTTTTACGGCGGTTCCATGCGCAGGACTTTCAGGAAGATGCCCGCATCATCTGTGTGGCACGCTCCGCCCATTCCCCGGATCAGTACCGCGAACAGGTGCTCAAGGCCCTCAGCGAATTTGCCCCGGCTGCTGCACGGGATGCGGACACGCTGAACAAATTTCTTGCCCTGGTGCAGTATGTTGCTCTGGATGCCACCAAAGAAGGCAGCGACTGGAGCGGGCTGGAAGAACATCTGAATGACCCGCAACGCACGCGAGTCTTCTATCTGGCCACCAGCCCCGCTTTGTATGCTCCGCTCTGCGCCGCCCTTGCGGATCATTCCCTGATTACGCCCGTTACGCGCGTGGTGCTGGAAAAGCCCATTGGCGTCAGCATGGAAACAGCAGCGGAAATCAATGACGGCGTGGGCCGCTTCTTCCCGGAAGAGTCGATCTACCGCATTGACCATTATCTGGGGAAGGAAGGGGTTCAGAACATTCTGGCCCTGCGGTTTGCCAACCCGGCGCTGGAAAAGCTATGGTCTTCCGATGCGATTGCCCATGTGCAGATTACGGCGGCTGAGACAGTCGGCGTCGGTAAGCGCGGCCCCTATTATGACGAATCCGGGGCGCTGCGTGACATGGTACAGAACCATCTGCTGCAGGTGCTGTGCATGGTGGCAATGGATGCCCCGGCCTCGCTCCAGGCGGATGACCTGCGGAACGAAAAGCTCAAGGTTCTGAACGCCCTCCGCCCGATGACGCCCGATATGGTCCGCCACAACGTCATCCGCGGGCAGTATACCGCCGGCCGTATTGATGGGCAGGACGTGCCGAGCTACGCCGAAGATCTGGGGCAGGACCGCGCCAGTAATACAGAAACCTTTGTGGCCATCCGCACAAAAATCCGCTCCGCGCGCTGGGGTAACACCCCGTTCTATCTGCGCACGGGCAAACGGCTTGCCGCCAAGACGACGGAAATCGTGCTGCAATTCCGCCCGCAGATGTGGCCCATTTTCACCAACACGCCCTCACCGGGGCGGCTGGTGATTCGCATTGCGCCGGACGAAGGGCTCTCACTGGTTCTGGCCACCAAGGACCCCAGTGCAGGCGGTTTCCGGGTGCGGAATGGGGTTCTTGATATGTCGTATGAAAATCAGTTCACCATCGAATATCACGATTCCTACGAGCGCCTGCTTCTGGATGCGGTGCGCGGCAACCCGGCCCTGTTCATCCGCCGGGATGAAGTGGAAGCCTCCTGGCGCTGGATTGAACCGATTCTGGACTCCTGGCGCCATGCCCTCTCGCCACTGGAACCCTACCCTGCTGGCAGCTGGGGTCCTGCTTCAACCCGCGCCCTGCTGGCGCGTGACGGTGCCCTCTGGCATGAAGATATGCTGACATGAGCTCAAACTCTTCCAAACCCTCCCCCTTGTCCCAGCGCGGCCCCTTCCGCAAACGGACGTTGCGCCAGCATGTCCTGCGCCGTCTGGCACTGGTCGTGCCTATTTCCGTGCTGATGATTGTGCTGGCCAAAACCGGGGTTATCGACACCCTGACCGACCGCTACACCTTCCGACCGGAAAGCTGGTTTGATGATACCGCTCTGGTGCGCCACCTGCGCGTAGTGGTGACGCATAACGGCATGACGAACATCAAGCCGGATTGCCTGCTGTTTGTGGTGAATGGGAATGACCCGCCAACGGGCTCCCGCATTGACGTGATGCAGAAAACATCAGGCTCCTGCCCCGGCCCCAAAGGCGAACTGCCAAAGCTGTTCACCCTGCGCATTGACCGGATGAACCACGTCATCATGTCAGATCAGGGTTCCCCCACGCAGTTCCACCCGATGCCCTAAGGGCCTTCTGAGGCAAAGGCTTTCCGCAAGGCCCGCCCACCAAACCGGAGCGCGGCCTTGCCCTGGGGCATGAGGGCATAAAAATTCAGGAAGCCATGCACCGCACCGCGATAGCATTTATACTGCACTGGCACGCCCGCCTGCCGTAACGCCTGCGCATAGGCCACGCCTTCATCCCGCATCGGGTCACATTCCGCCGTGACAATCACGGCAGGTGTCAGGCCGGACAGATTGGGATTGAGGCCGGGCACAAAGCGCGGGGCAACCCAGTCTTCCTCCCGCGCGATATACTGATCCCCATACCACTGCATGGACGCACGAGAGAGAAAATACCCCTCTGCATACAGATCATGCGACGGGAAAACCTGTGCACCATAGAGGGATGGGTAATACAGCAGTTGTAACGCCGGGACTGGCCCTTCCCCCGCTGCACCATCCTGCGCCAGAACGGCAGCCAGATTTCCCCCGGCACTATCCCCCGCCACAGCAACCTTGCCGCCCCAGAAGCGGGCGGACGCACCAGCCAGCCAGCGCAGGGCCGCCTGACTGTCATCCGCCGCAGCGGGATAAGGATGTTCCGGGGCCAGCCGATAATCCGGCAACAGCACCGCCGCTCCGGACACCCGTGCGAGACGACAGCACATGCCGTGATGCGAATTCAGCCCGCAATGCACAAAACCGCCGCCATGCAGATACAGCACAGCGCCCCTCACCCGCCCATAGGGCAGATAAAGCCGGGCCTGCATGGGGCCAGTTGCACCGGGCACGGAAATGGTCAGAACTTTCCTGATACCCAGCGCAGAAAGACGGGTTGGGAAAGACGGCGTATCCATCGCCTTGCGGAGCACGGCCAGAAATTCTGCCCGCCCTGCGCCTTCATCCCGGAGAGTCTTTGCCACAGGCTGAAATTTTTGGGATGGTCCGGCTTTACTACGCGCCCCCTGCCAGCGGATCCACCCCAACAGAATGCGGGAGTAGAAATTGGGACGAGCGGGAATACCCTGAGCGGTCTCAGGCTCTGCAGAAACTCTCATGACACCAGCATACTGCATTCTTGCGCCATGCCGAGACGATTCCGTCATGCTTGCCCCTTGACCTGCTGTGCCGCCCGACGCAGGGTGGCGCCGCCAGACGGTCGGACGGTCGCTGTTCTGCATGATGTGCAGGAGGGAGGAAAGTCCGGGCTCCACGGGAGAACGGTGCCAGCTAACAGCTGGCGAGGGTGACCTTAGGGAAAGTGCCACAGAAAACAAACCGCCTTCCGGGCGATGATCCGTGGGAAACCATGGGCCAGAGCTGGAGGTAAGGGTGAAACGGTGCGGTAAGAGCGCACCGCTCCTCTGGCAACAGAGGAGGCAGGGTAAACCCCACCGGGAGCAAGACCGAATAGGAGCGGCGGAAACCTGCAAGGGTTTCAGGGGTTCTCCCGCCCCGCTGCTCGGGTTGGTTGCGTGAGGCATGTCGCGAGGCATGCCCCAGACGAATGACCGTCCAGGCTCTTCGGAGCTGGACAGAACCCGGCTTACAGACCGTCTGGCATTTTCTGTTTCTGCCTCATTTCATTACGCCGGGCACGGTGTTCTGCCGATATCTGCGCATATATGCAGAACATTTGAAGAACATGACGTGGCAAAGTTTTGTTGGTCTCTATTTTACCATTGCTTTCACGGCATCAAACAGTTCTGCGCAACTACTTCATAAATGGCGGTTTTCTGCTGTTTTTTCTGCCTTTTTAATTTGCGTCCCATAAAATCCCATGCTATCCCACATTACACCATGAAAGTGGTGGAGGCGGCTTCGTTCCCCGCTGTTCTGCGAACGGAAAGGCCTGAATCAGAAGGACATCGTCTTACGTGAGTGTGTTTCTCGGCACGCATGAGAATCGGTTTGACGCGAAAGGTCGCGTTTCGATTCCTGCCGGATTCCGCACTGTTCTGAAGGCGCAGCATACGGAAGGCGATTCACTGGTGATCCTGCGACCATCCCATACAATGCCCTGCATTGAAGCGTGGCCTGCCGGAGCCTTCTCACGCCTGACCCAGCCGCTTGATCGGCTGGATATGTTTTCTGATGAGCATGATGACCTTGCCGCCGCCCTGTACGCGGATGCCTACCCGCTTGATCCGGACCGTGAAGGCCGCATTATTATTCCCGATTTTCTCCGTGAGCATGCAGGCATTACGGAAAGCACGACCGTTGCCTTCATGGGCGTAGGCCGCACCTTTCAGATCTGGGAACCCGAGGCCGCCCGCCAGCGCCGCGCCGAAGCCCGTCAGCGGTCCCGCCGCATCAGCATCCCCGCTGCGCGTGATGGACAGGAAGGAGGGTCTGCATGAATGCCCTGACCACCTCCTCCACTCTGCATCCGACCTCCGGCGCACCTGCTCCGGGCCATGTGCCCGTGATGCTGGCCGAAGTGCTGGAAAGCCTGAAACCTGCTGATGGCGATGCCATTCTCGACTGCACCTTTGGCGGCGGCGGTTATACATCCGCCATTCTGAAAAGTGCTGACTGCGCCGTATGGGCTATCGACCGGGATCCGGACGCCATTGCACGCGGACAGGCCATGGCCGCCAGCTTTACCAACGCAGAAAGCCAGTCCCGCCTGCATATGCTGCATGGTGAGTTTGGCAGCATGACGGACCTGACAGAAGCAGCCGATGCCCCGGCTTTTGACGGCATTGTGCTGGATCTGGGCGTCTCCTCCTTCCAGCTGGATGAAGCCGAGCGCGGCTTTTCCTTCCGCATGGATGGTCCGCTGGATATGCGCATGGCAAAAAGTGGCCCCTCCGCTGCGGATATCGTGAATAAGGCACCGGAAAGCGAACTGGCCGACATTTTCCACTTTTATGGCGAAGAGCGCCACGCCCGCCGCGTGGCCCGCGCCATTGTGGCCGACCGTGTGGAAACGCCGTTTGAAACAACCGCGCAGCTGGCCGGGCTGATCCGCCGCGTGGTGCCGTCCGATCGTTCAGGCATTGATGCCGCAACCCGCTCCTTTCAGGGCCTGCGCATTGCCGTTAATGACGAGCTTGGCGAGATTGAACGCGGCCTGACGCAGGCGCTTGATCTGCTGGCCCCCGGCGGCCGTCTGGTTGTGGTCTCCTTCCATTCTCTGGAAGACCGCATCGCCAAACGGGTGATGGGTGCTGCAACTGGCAAAACCACAAGTTTTTCACGCTATGACCCGCGTGCAGCATTGACGAAGGGGGATGAAGCCGCCTTTATCGCGCTCACCGGGAGGCCCCTCCGTCCAGGTGACGCTGAATGCGCCGCCAACCCGCGTGCCCGCAGTGCCCGCCTCCGCGCTGTGGAAAAACGCTCGACCGATGTTTCCTCCTTCGGCAAAGGATTGATCCCATGATCCCCCGGCCCTTTACCTGCTGCTGCGCTGTCCTGGCCATTGCCTCGGGATTTTTCCTTTATACAAAGAAGCATCAGACCACGCTTCTGGATCAGCAGATTTCCAAAATCGTGTCTGATACAGAGCGCGTGCGCTCCCAGACAGCCATGCTGCGTACGGAATGGGCCCTGGAAAACCAGCCGGAACGGCTAACCCGTCTGGCGGAACATCATCTGGTGGGTCTCCACACCATGGACCCCGCACAGTTTGTTCGCATGGCGGATCTTTCTGGCCGCCTGCCCGCACCGACAGTCAAGATCCCGGCTGAAGATCCGCGCGCTGGCATGACAGCCGCAACACTGGCCTCTGCTCAGCCGACCGCGCCTGGGACGGCTGCGCATCCGGCTGTTGTCGCAGTTGCCGATGCCAAACCGATACGCCCTGCTCCGCATCATGATCGTAGCGTGGAAGGCGACGAAGCTCAGGCACCCCGCGCTGCTATGACCGTTGCGGAAGAAACGCCGGCACGCACGGCTCCGGTTATCCGTCCTGTTGCGCATCATGACCGTGCACCGCGTCCGGCTCTGGATGATGCGGACGATGCCACTGTCCGCACGGCACAGCTTACCGCGCCGGTTCCGGCAGCCCGGCCTGTGGCTCCGCGCCGCGCTGCAACGCAGCTGGCGGATGCCGCTCGCGTCAACCCGCCTGTAACCCGCACGCCTGTCACTGTCGCCAGTGCCGCAGATGCACCGCAGCCTGTGCGCCACGCTCAGACTACTCCGGTCCCGACCCGCGTTGCGGCAGTCACACCCAAACCCAGCGTGACGGACAGCGACAGCGATTCTCAGGTCCGGCATCCGCTGCCTGTCACGGTGGCAAGCTGGCATGCAACCCGGCAGCATCGGTCTGCAACGCCCTCCGCAGGCTATGTTGAAGCACGGGCAACGTCCTCCTACAGCAGTGGCTCTTTGCTGAGCCACAGTAGTGATGCGTTGCCAGCCCCGGTCCCGATGACCAACTAATTTTCCAGACGATAAGGTGACTTCAACCCGATATGGCCGTTCCGCCGCACGATTATGATACCCCGCCCCCCGTGACGCGCACTGTGCGTGTTACGGGTGAGGATCTTCGTGCGCGTGCCCATCGGGACCAGATGCATGTCAGATTGCTGGGGGTTGCAGGCGGATTTTGCCTGCTTTTTGCTGTTGTTGCCGTCAAACTGTCCATCGCGACAGTTCTGCACCCCATGGCACCGGAAAAGCGGCAAATTGCCTCTCAGGTTCCGGAAATTCCCAAAATCGACCCGAAAGGCAGTCTGGCCGGAGACTTCTCTCTCCCGCAGGTGCATCGGGCATCTATTGTGGACCGCAATGGCCAGACGCTCGCGCTGTCTTTGCCGGTTGCGCAGGTTTACGCCAACCCGCAGGAACTGATTGATCCGCAGGACGTCACCAAAAAACTGAAAACCGTCTTGAAAGATCTGGACGAGGAAGAGACAACCCGCAGGCTCTCCCTGCCCAAACAGTTTGTGTATATCGCCCGTAATATTACGCCCCAGCAGGAACTGGCCATTAACAGCATGGGTATTCCGGGGATCTATTTTGAGGCCGGTGAACGCCGCCACTATCCGCTGGGCCACATGGCCGCGCAGATTATGGGCACCGTGGATATTGATGACCACGGCGTTGCCGGCGTTGAGCGTTACTTTGACAAACGCCTGATGAGCGACCATCGCCCGCTACGGCTCTCACTGGACGTACGCGTTCAGTCCGTGGTGCGGGATGAACTCGCCAATGCCATGAGCACCTTCCAGGCCATTGGGGCCTGCGCCATTGTGATGGATGTCCGCACGGGTGAAATCATCGCCATGGTCAGCCTGCCTGATTATGACGTGAATGAGTTTTCGCACGCCACGAATGATGCCCGTTTCAACCGCGCCGTCACCGGCCTGTATGAACCTGGCTCAACCTTCAAGCTACAAACGGCTGCCATGGGGCTGGAAACCGGCACCATTCATATCTGGGACCGTTTCTCCTCCACGCCGATCCATATTGGTCGCTTCACCATTTCGGATATGAAGAACGACCATTTCGCACCGTGGATGACCCTGCCGGAAGTGATGGCGTTTTCCTCCAACCCGGCCGCAGCTCATATCGCGCTGGATGTAGGTGGCACGCGGCAGGCGCAATGGTTCCGCGATATGGGCTTTTTTGCCCCCGTGCCGATTGAACTGCCGGAAGCCGCCCGCCCGCTGGTGCCGCACCAGTGGGGGATTTCCACCACCATGACGGTCGGGTTCGGGCACGGTATGGCCGAACCACCGCTGGCCATTGTGCGCGGCACGGCGGCCACGGTGAATGGCGGCATTCTTGTCACCCCTACCCTCTTGGAAAAGGAAGAAGGCCCGGCTCCCACGCAGGAAGCAGCCCTTGCCCAAGGTGTGCAGAACGCCGCACTGGAACAGGCGGAAGCTGACACCAGCATGGATCAAACCACCGTCGGGAGTGACGGTCTGGCTGTGCCGCAGGGCCAGCGGGTTATTTCTGAAAAAAATTCTGCGCTCCTGCGCCGCCTGCTGCGTCTGGACGTCACCGGCGGCACGGGCCGTACGGCAGAATCACCCGGCTATTTTGTCGGTGGGAAAACCGGCACTGCAGAAAAAATCGGTCCGCATGGCGGCTACCTGAAACACGTCAACATCTCGGCCTTTACCGGTATTTTCCCGATGAACGCGCCGCGCTACGCCGTGTATGTTATGCTGGACAGCCCCAAGCCCACGCCGCAAACCCATGGCTGGACCACCGCAGGCTGGAACGCGGCCCCGACCGTTTCCAAAATTGTCTCGCGCATTGGGCCAATGCTGCAAATCTTCCCCGATACGGCACACGCAGCCCAGATTGACGCCAGCATGGCGCTGCCTATGCACCCGGCGGTGCCGCGTGGCGTGCGCCCACTTGGCCCGGGTAATGACCCCGGAGACCCGCGCAAGGCGGAAGCCGAACATCGGGCGGCCAAGGCTGCAGAACAAAAAGAACGCGCAGCCCAGAAAGCTGCTCTGAAAAAACAGGCTCAGGAGGTGATGGACGAATGACCACACGCCTTTCCACCCTTCTCAAGACGATGAGCCTTACGGCAATCGGACCGCAGGGTGATCCGGTCATTACCGCCATCACGCCGGACAGCCGTGCCGTCAAACCCGGCACACTGTTTGCCGCCCTGCCCGGCGTTAAGCTCGATGGTCGGGCTTTTATCTCGGCTGCTGTGCAGAACGGAGCCGCTGCTGTGCTGGCGCCAACCGGCACGGTCTGGCCTGCGGATGCGGCACCCTGTCCGCTGGTGCTGGCAGACAACCCGCGCCATGTTCTGGCCGTTCTAGCCACAACACTGGCTGGGCGTCAGCCGGCATGCCTTGTGGCGATTACCGGCACCAACGGTAAAACCAGCACCACGGATTTCCTCCGCCAACTCTGGGCCTTGCAAGGGCTAAAAGCTGCTGGCGTGGGCACGCTCGGCCTGACTGGTGTGAACGGTCTGGGCATTACTATGCCGTCTCTCACCACACCGGACCCGGTGGCGCTGGCCAACGGTCTGGCAGCCCTTGCGCTGGCTGGGGTTGAGCATGTGGCGCTGGAAGCCTCCTCCCACGGGCTGGAACAGGGGAGACTGGATGGCCTGCATCTGTCCGCTGCCGGGTTTACCAACCTGACACGCGACCATTTGGACTATCACGGCACAGTGGAAGCCTACCGTGCAGCCAAGCTGAAACTGTTTGAGACGGTTCTGCCGGAAGGCGGTCTGGCTGTTGCCAATGCCGATATGGATGCTCAGACACTGGCAGAGCTTCGCGCAATTGCCACGAGGCGCAAGCTCACTCTGCGGCTGACCGGCGAGAACGGCACAACTCTGCGGCTGCTGCGCCACACGCCTTTACCCTCAGGGCAGGAGCTGGAACTGGACGTTTGCGGCCAGCACCAGACTGTCACGCTGGCGCTGCCGGGCCGTTTCCAGACAGACAACGCCCTGCTGGCCGCTGCCCTTGCGGCACCCGATGAGGCATCCCTGCCCGCCATTATCGCTCTGCTGCCGCATTTGCAGGGTGTGCGTGGACGTATGGAGCGCGCAGTGGTTTTGCCCAATCGGGCCAGCGCCTATGTGGATTATGCCCATACACCTGACGCCCTTGGCCGCCTGCTGGCCTCTCTGCGGCCGCACGCTCGGGGCAAATTGATTGTGGTGTTTGGCGCGGGCGGTGACCGTGACCGGGGCAAACGCCCGCTCATGGCGCAGGAAGCCGCACGCGGGGCAGATATCGCCATTATTACGGACGATAATCCCCGCACGGAAAACGCCGCCGCCATCCGCGCGGAAGTGCGCACCGGCGCGCCCGATGCGCTGGAAATTGGCGGGCGCAGGCAGGCCATTGCTGAGGCTCTGACCATGCTCGGCCCGGATGATGTGTTGGTTGTGGCCGGCAAAGGGCATGAGCAAGGGCAGATTATTGGCACGGAAGTCCATCCGTTTGATGATGCCGCCGTGCTGCGCGAACTGGCCGGAGCTCAGACCAGCGACACCTCAAAACAGGCAAACCCGGCATGACGGCTCTCTGGACACGCGACGAACTGGAAGCTGCCACCGGTGGCAGGTTTGCCGGCCCTGGCACGCCGGTTGTGACTGGCATTTCCATTGACACCCGGACACTGGCCCCCGGTGATCTGTTTGTCGCCCTGAAGGGCGACAACAGCGACGGGCACGCGCATATCGCCATCGCTCTGGATAAAGGGGCAGCCGCGGTGCTGGTGCATGACACCACCGGATGCACGGACCCACGCTTGCTCGTGGTGACGGACACCATGGCTGGCCTTCAGGCTCTGGCCCGTGCCGCACGGGCGCGCTTTACCGGCAAGATGGTGGCAGTTACCGGCAGTGTTGGCAAAACCACCACCAAGGAAATGCTGCGGCTGTGCCTCGGAGCCCTCGGCCCAACCCACGCTGCGGAAGCCTCCTACAATAACCACTGGGGCGTGCCACTCACGCTGGCGCGGATGCCGCGTAATGCAGCGTTCTGCATCAGTGAAATTGGCATGAACCATCCGGGGGAAATCCTGCCGCTGGCCAGCATGGTGCGCCCGGATATTGCCGTCATCACCACCATTGGCTCGGCGCATCTGGGCTATATGGGCAGCGTGGACGCCATTGCGCAAGAAAAGGCGGAGCTGATTACCGCTCTGCCGACCGGCGGCGTGGCCATTGTGCCGGATGACGCCCACGGCCAACCGTTTTTTACCGCTGCCGCCCAGCAGGCTAATGCCACCCTGTGGCATACCGGCCTGAAGCGGGACAGCTTTGTGCATCTGTCCGGCCTGAAGGCCCTCGAAGGCGGTAGCCAGTTTACCGCCCACGCAGGCAGCCGTTCTGTGTCGGTTACGCTCCACGCACCGGGCACGCATCTGGCCCGCAACGCGCTGACGGCACTGGCCGTGTGTGCGGCTCTGGGTGGGGATCTGAGCAAAGCGGCTCAGGCTCTCACCAGTTTCCGCCCCGGCAAAGGGCGCGGTGCGCTAGCGCAGATTGCCGGTGGGGACGTAACCCTGCTGGATGAAAGCTATAATGCCTCCTCCGCCTCCATCCGCGCGGCGCTGGATGTGCTTCGTCATCTCCCGGGTACACGCCGCATTGCCGTTCTGGGCGATATGCGTGAACTGGGCGATTTTTCCATCTCCGAGCATCAGGCGCTGGCTCAACCCGCCGCCGACGGTGCCGACCTTGTTTTCTGTTGCGGACCCCACATGAAATCCCTTTTTGATGCCCTGCCCAAAACGGCGCAGGGTGCCTGGGCGCAAGACGCCGCCACTCTGGCTCCTCTGGTTTGCGCGGCTCTGCGCAAGGGGGACGCCGTTCTGGTTAAGGGCAGTCTGGGGAGCCGCATGCGGGATGTGATTACGGCTCTGAACAGCCTGAGCGCCGTGGAGCCTGCCTGATGTTGTATTTTCTGGTCTCTCACCCGCTGACAGACGCGCATATCCCACTGCTCAACCTGTTCCGCTACATCACCTTCCGGGCCGGGGCAGCCTGCTTTACAGCACTGGCCATCAGCCTGATGCTGGGCCGCCCGCTTATTGCCATGCTGCGGCGTATTCAGCGCGGCGGTCAGCCCATCCGTGCCCTTGGGCCGGAACGGCATATTCTGGAAAAAAGCGGCACCCCCACCATGGGCGGTGTGCTGATCCTGATTGCCCTGTTTGGCTCCACCCTGCTGTGGGGTGACCTTGAAAATGGTTTTGTGTGGGCCGTCATGCTCACCACACTGGCGTTTGGCGCGGTAGGCTTTGCGGATGATTACCGCAAGCTGGCCCGCCGCAATACAGATGGCGTCTCCAAACGGATGCGGCTGGGGTGTGAGTTTTCGGCGTCGCTGCTGTGCGGCTGGTTCCTGCAAAGCCTGATGCCGGATGACCTGACCAACCAGCTCGCCTTCCCCTTTGTGAAAGACCTGCTGCTGCCGCTGGGGTTTGCCTACCCCATCTTCGCCATGATCACCATTACCGGCTTCGGCAACGCCGTAAACTTTACGGACGGGCTGGATGGTCTGGCCATTGTGCCCGTGGTCATTGCCGCTCTGGTGTTTGCCATCCTGTCCTACATTGTCGGCAACCATGTGTTTGCGGATTATCTGCAGGTCCATGCTGTGCCGGGGACCGGGGAACTGGCGGTTTTCTGCGCTGCACTCGTGGGGGCTGGCCTCGGCTTCCTGTGGTTTAACGCCCCTCCGGCTTCCGTCTTCATGGGCGATACCGGCTCTCTTTCTCTGGGTGGTGCGCTGGGTGCTCTGGCTGTGGCCATCAAGCACGAGCTGGTCCTGTGCATTGTTGGCGGCCTGTTTGTGGTGGAAACGCTCTCCGTCGTTATTCAGGTGTTCTGGTACAAGCGCACCGGGCGGCGTGTGTTCCTGATGGCCCCGATCCATCATCATTTTGAAAAGAAGGGCTGGGCCGAGCCTAAAATTGTCATCCGGTTCTGGATTGTTTCCGTCATTCTGGGGATGTGTGGTCTGGCCACGCTGAAATTGAGATGAGCAATTTTCCCGCCACTCTTTTTACCGGCCAGCATTTTGCTGTGCTGGGGCTGGGCCGGAACGGTCTGCCCGCCGTGTGTGCCCTCGCACAAAGCGGGGCCACAGTTCAGGCGTGGGATGATGGCGAGGCTGCCCGTGCAGCGCTCGCCAAAGCTGTAACAGCCCTCCCGCAAGACGCTGCCGCCCGGATTAGCTGCGCGCCGATCGAGAGCCTGACTGGCGCCGATGGTCTCGTCCTCTCCCCCGGTATTCCGCATGTGCTGCCCAAGCCGCATCCCGTCGCCATCATGGCGCAGGAGGCTGGCGTGCCGATCCTGTCCGATGCGGAACTGCTGTACCGGGCGGTCCGCAAGGCAGGCAGCAAGGCGCGGTTTGCTGGCATTACCGGCACCAATGGCAAATCGACCACCACCACGCTGCTGGCCCATATTCTGGCCGAAGCCGGTGTGCCGGTTGCCGCTGGCGGGAACCTTGGGCCCGCCGCGTTAGCACTCCCTCTGCTGCCCGATAACGGCGTGTATGTGCTGGAAATGTCCTCCTACATGCTGGAACGACTGGACACGCTGCATTTTGATGCCGCCTGCCTGCTGAACCTCACCCCGGACCATCTGGACCGCCACGCAGGCATGGAAGGCTATGCTCGCGCCAAAACCCGCGTCTTTACCCATCAGACCGCGCAGGATCTGGCGGTCATTGGCGTAGATGATGACTACTGCCGTGACATTGCCAAAACCCTTCAGGCAGGCCCCGCGCAATGCGTGACTATTTCCGGCACCAACCCGGACTGTGATGCGTACGGGCAGGCCAACGCCATCTGGCAGGCAGGCGCGTGCCTTGCGCACCTTGGCCCCTCTCTGCCCGGCAGCCATAACGCGGAAAACGCTGCCGCTGCCTGTGCCATGGCGCGCTTTCTGGGCGTGGCGGACGCCGCACTCGCTGCGGCTGTTCTCTCCTTCCCCGGCCTGCCTCATCGCCAGAAGCTCGTGGCAGAGCAGGCCGGCGTGGCCTTTATTGATGATAGTAAAGCCACCAATGCCGATGCCTCCGCGCGTGCCCTGGGCTGTTATGACCGGCTGATCTGGATTGCTGGCGGAATGGCCAAAGAGGGTGGCATTGCCTCGCTCACGCCCTATTTCCCACGCATTGTGCATGCGTTCCTCATCGGGCGGGATGCCGCACAACTGGCGGAAACGCTGGCAGCCCACGGCGTGGCGTTCACACTTTCCGGCACGCTGGAAAACGCTGTACCCGCAGCCTATGACGCAGCCCGAAACACGGGCACGCCCGTCGTGCTGCTGTCCCCCGCCTGCGCCAGTTTTGACCAGTTTTCCGGGTTTGAAGCCCGTGGGCTGCGCTTTCTGGAACTGGCCCGCGCGGTGACGGAACAGCCGCAAACAGGAAAGGCCGACTGATGGCAGGCTCCCGCATTGATGACTCCCGGTTTGGGCGCTGGTGGCGCAATGTGGACCGGACGACGCTTATCTGCGCGTTCATCCTGATCGGCTTCGGCTATATCCTGATGCTGGCCGCAAGCCCGGCGGTTGCGGTGCGTATTGGCGCCTCCCGCAACATGTTCATTTTCAAACAGGTGATGTTCCTTACAATCGCGGGTCTGATTGTGGTGAGTGTCTCCATGCTCTCCCGCAAGACAGTGCTCAGGCTTTCCCTTGTGGGGGGCGCGCTGATGCTGGGGGCAACGGCCCTCACGCTGGTGCATGGGATTGAAATCAAAGGCGCGCGACGGTGGATTGCCCTGCCGCTGATGTCGCTCCAGCCCTCGGAATTCCTCAAGCCCTGCTTTGCCGTGGTGACCGGCTGGTTGCTCACGCAGCGCCGCGTTTCCCGCTATTTTCCGGGTATGCTGCTGGCCTTCGCGCTGTTTGGCGTCATTCTGATGCTGCTGAAATCCCAGCCCGATATCGGGATGCTCACAGTCATCACCACAGTGTTCATGACCCAGCTTTTTGTGGACGGGCTGAACCTGATTCTGGTTGGGCTGGGCATTGGCGTTATGATTGGCGCAGGTATTGCCGCCTTCTTCCTGTTCCCGCATGTGCGCTCCCGCGTGGAGCGCTTCCTGCATCCCAACGTGGGCGACCATTACCAGATTGATACCGCGCTTCGCGCCTTCGGCAATGGCGGCCTGACAGGCCGTGGCCCCGGTGAAGGCCGCGTGAAGGATCTGCTGCCTGATGCCCATGCGGACTTTGTGTTTGCTGTGGCCGGGGAAGAATATGGCCTGATTGTCTGCATGCTCATCATCTGCGTGTTCGGCGTGATTGTGGTGCGCACCCTGCTCCGGCTGATTCGGGAAGATGACCCGTTCATCGTCATTTCCACCACCGGACTGGTCACGGGTTTTGGCTTGCAGGCCTTTGTGAATATGGCGTCCTCCTTGCATCTCATCCCCACCAAGGGCATGACGCTGCCTTTCATTTCCTATGGCGGCTCTTCCGCTATGTCCGTGGCATTGGCCATGGGCATGGTGCTGGCTCTCACACGGCATCAGCCGGGTGAACGGTTGCCACGCAGCGGAGGCTTCATGACCACTCTCAGACAATGGCGGCCCGTATGACCCAACGCACTATCGTCATTGCCGCAGGCGGCACCGGCGGACATTTCTTCCCGGCTGAAGCGCTGGCCGATGCTCTGGCTGAACGTGGCCACCGGCTGGTTTTGATGACCGATGCCCGCGCCGGTGCGCGCACGGCAGGCGTCTTCTCTCGCGGGCCGCAATATGTGCTGCCCGGTGCCGGTGTGGCCGGACGCGGCCCGATGCGTGCTTTCAAGGCAGGCCTCACCCTGCTGAGCAGCGCATGGAAGGCCCGCTCCATTCTGCGCAGCGTCCAGCCGGACGCCGTAGTGGGGTTTGGCGGTTATCCCTCCGTGCCGCCGCTGCTCGGCGCGCGCCTGCTGGGCCGCAAACATCCGGCCCTGATTATTCATGAAGGCAATGCCGTTCTGGGCAAGGCCAATGCTGTGCTGTCCCGCTTTGCGGATGTCATTGCCACGTCTTTCCCTTCCGTCGCCAAACTGCCAATTGGTGCGCGCACGGCCTTTACCGGCATGCCGGTGCGCCCGGCTATTGCCGCACTGGCGGGTGAAGGCTGGACCATGCCGGATCAGACCATCAACCTGCTGGTCTGGGGTGGCTCTCTGGGTGCCAGCGTGTTTGCAAAAGTGGTGCCCTCCGCCCTTGGCAAGCTGCCCGAAGAGCTGCGTGCCCGCCTGCACGTTACGCAGCAGGCGCGGAAGGATGATGTGGACGCCACGCGCAAGGCCTATGCCGATATGGGCATTACTGCCCGCGTGGAACCGTTCCTGAATGATGTGCCTGCGCTGTTGCAGAGCGCGCATCTGGTGATTGGCCGGGCTGGTGGCTCTTCCGTTGCGGAGATCACCACCGCTGGCCGCCCCTCCATTCTGGTGCCTCTACCCATTGCCGCGAGCGATGAGCAGACCGAAAACGCCCGCGCCATCACCACAGCGGGCGCTGGCTGGATGATCCGCCAGCCGGACTTTACCGCCGCCACACTGGCAGACCGCCTGAATGACCTCCTTACGGCCCCGGAAGAGCTGGCGCGCGCAGCGGCCGCCGCAGCCTCACTCGCCCGCCCGGATGCCGCCACCCGCCTGGCCGATGTTATAGAAGAATGCTTGCACCTTTCCCCCTCGCCCGCCTATCCGACACCTCCCAGCCAGACGGAGTTCAGCGCATGAGAGCCCTGCCCCTTTCCATCGGAACCATTCATTTTGTCGGGATTGGTGGCATCGGCATGTCCGGCATTGCCGAGGTGCTGTCCATGCTGGGCTATTCCGTACAGGGGTCGGATATTGCAGAAAACGCCAATGTCAAACGGCTGCGCGCTGCGGGTATTCCCATCAGCATTGGTCACGCTGCGGAAAATCTGGGGGAAGCTCAGGTTGTCGTCATTTCCACGGCTGTCAGCCGGGATAACCCGGAAGTGGTGGCAGCCCGTAGCCGCCTGATCCCGGTAGTGCGGCGTGCGGAAATGCTGGCCGAGCTCATGCGCCTGCGCTGGTCCGTCGCGGTTGGCGGCACGCACGGTAAAACCACCACCACCAGCCTGATTGCAGCGGTGCTGGAAGCCGCGCGGCTGGACCCCACCGTGATTAACGGCGGCATTATTGAGGCCTACGGCACCAACACCCGCATGGGCAAAGGCGACTGGATGGTGGCGGAAGCGGATGAGAGCGATGGCTCCTTCCTGCGTCTGCCCTCCGTGATTTCCGTTGTGACCAACATGGACCCGGAACATCTGGACCACTGGGGTTCCGCCGAGGCCATGGAAGCAGCGTATGACCAGTTTGTCTCCAACGTGCCGTTCTATGGCTTTGCCGTGCTGTGCATTGACCACCCCGCCGTGCAGCAGATGATCCCCCGCATGTCCGACCACCGGATTGTCACCTACGGGTTCTCCCCGCAGGCAGACGTGCGGGCTGAAAAGCTGATTACCGACAAGATGGGGGCGACGTTTGAAGTCACCCTGACCGACCGCTCCACCCGCCGCACCCGCAAGGCCGGACCGTTCCGTCTGCCCATGCTGGGTTCCCATAACGTGCAGAACGCGCTGGCCGCCATTGCCGTGGCGACCGAGATGGATATCAGCGATGATGTCATCCGCTCCGGTCTGGCCGCCTTCCGGGGTGTGAAACGCCGCTTTACCCGCACCGGTGAATGCAACGGCGTGACGGTGATTGATGATTACGGCCATCACCCCGTAGAAATTGCTGCCGTGCTGAAAGCTGCGCGACAGGCCGGAGCCAATAACGTAATTGCGGTCATGCAGCCGCACCGTTATTCGCGCCTGAAAATGCTGTTCCCTGATTTCTGCACCTGCATGAACGATGCCGATACCGTCATTGTTTCCGACGTCTATGCCGCAGGCGAACAGCCGGACCCGGACATGAGCCGCGACAAGCTGATTGAAGGCCTGCGTGAACGCGGCCACCGCTCCGTGGTGCCGCTCTCCAGCCCCGACCATCTGGCGGAAATGATCAACGCCATCGCCAAACCGGGAGACTATGTTGTGTGCCTCGGTGCAGGCACTATTACCAACTGGGCGCAGGCTCTGCCGGAACAGCTTAAGGCGCTGCACGCAGCCGATGGCGGGCGCGCAGCATGAGCCTGTCTTCCGCCTCCATGACGGATCTGGTGCAGCAGGCATTTGCCCAAACCCGTGGCCGCCTGACACCGCAGGCCCCGCTTGGCCCGCGCACATGGTTCCGCGTGGGCGGGGCAGCGGAATGGCTGTATCAGCCTGCGGATGCGGAAGATCTTGCGTCAGTCATGCAGCGCCTCTCTCCAGAACTTCCCGTAACGGCGCTGGGTGCCTGCTCTAACGTTATTATCCGCGATGGCGGGCTGGATGGCATTGTCATCCGTCTGGCGCGCGGGTTCTCCGACATCACGGTGGAAGAAGACGGGCTGGTGGTCGGCAGCGCCTGTCTGGATGCCACCGTGGCCGAGTATGCTGCACAGGCCGGTCTGGCCGGTCTGGAATTTCTGGCGGGAATTCCCGGCTCCATCGGCGGGGCCGTGCGGATGAACGCCGGGGCCTATGGGTCCGATATCGCCACCGTGCTGGACTGGGCAGAAATCATCACGCGCGATGGCAGTCTGATACGGCTGGATGCTGGCGCACTGAAGTTTGGTTATCGGCGCTCCGGCCTGCCGGAAGGGGCTTTGGTTATCCGCGCCCGCCTGCGTGGCACGCCGGACAAACAGACCGATATTTCCGCCCGCATTGCGGAAATCCGCGCAGCGCGTGAACTCTCCCAGCCAGTGCGGGCCAGAACCGGCGGGTCCACCTTCCGCAACCCGGACCCGGATATTTCCCTCCATAAGGCATGGAAACTGATTGATGCCGCTGGCTGCCGTGGTCTGAAGCGCGGGGACGCGCAGGTGAGCGAGAAGCACTGCAACTTCCTGATCAATCTCGGTCAGGCCACCGCCGCCGACCTTGAAGGTCTGGGCGATGAGGTGCGGCATCGTGTCGCGCAGCAGTCCGGCGTCCAGCTGCATTGGGAAATCAAACGCATCGGCAAGGCAGAAGGACCCTCCGCATGAGCAACAGCAAACGGATTACCGTTCTGATGGGCGGGATTTCTTCTGAACGTGAGGTTAGCCTCGCCTCCGGCAAAGGGGTGGTCGAAGCGCTGCGCAGCCTTGGCCATACCGTCAGCACGCTAGACCCCGGGGCCGATCTGGCGGCACTCGTCACCACGCTGACCGAACAGAAGCCCGATGTGGTCTTCAACGCCCTGCACGGACGGTATGGCGAAGATGGCTGTATTCAGGGTGTGCTGAACTGGATTGGTGTGCCTTACACCCACTCCGGCGTGCGCGCTTCCGCCACAGCCATGGACAAGGCCGCTGCCCGCGCTGTCTTCCTTTCCGCCGGACTGCCGGTGGCCGAAGGCAAGCTGGTTGCCATTGAGGATCTGGCGAAAGCTGACCCCCTGCCCACACCGTATGTGGTCAAACCGGTGAGCGAAGGTTCTTCCGTCGGGGTTTCTATTGTCCGGTCCGGCTCCAATACGCGGCAGGAAATTGTCGAAAACTGGCGCTATGGCCCGCATGCGCTGGTGGAAGCCTTTATTCCCGGCAAGGAAATCACGATTGGTGTGCTGGGAGACCGCGCCCTGACCGTGACAGACATCACCCCCGCGCCCGGCGGCGGGCATGATTTCTATGATTATGACGCCAAATACACCAGCGGCGGCTCCAGCCATGTTCTGCCTGCGGCCATTGATGACGCCGTGAGCAAACAGGCCTGCGCAATTGCCGTTGCAGCGCATCAGGCGCTTGGCTGCTCCGGTGCCTCCCGCTCGGATTTCCGGCTGGATGATACCGGCCCCGGTCCGGCCCGGCTTGTGCTGCTGGAAGTCAACACCCAGCCGGGGATGACGGCCACCTCTTTGCTGCCGGAACAGGCCGCCTATTGCGGCATCAGCTATCCGGAACTGTGCGGCTGGCTGGTTGAGCAGGCAACCTGTCCACAATGAGAATCCCCTCTTCCCCTTCTGATCGTCCGTCACGCTTCGGGCTGTTTGCCCGACGGCAGAAGCGGCTGATCCGCCCCTTGCTTGGCGTGCTGTTTCTGGCGGCGCTGGGGGGAGGAGCCTACCTGTATCTCCAGCAACCCGGCGCGCAGGAACGCCTGGCCCCCCTTCGGGAGAAGGTTCTGAGCGCTGCCCCACTGCGGATCACCAAAATTCAGGTGCAGGGCGCGCAGCTCACCAGCGATTCCGCCATTCACAAAGCACTTGGCGTGTCCGTCGGCGAGCCGGTACTGAATTTCAGCGTTTCCGATGCACGGGACCGTCTGAACGCCCTGCCCTTTGTGGATCATGTCACTGTTGAGCGGCATCTCTCGGGCGAAATTGACGTCACTATTACAGAGCGTCCGCCCTTTGCCGTCTGGCAGCATCAGGGGCACTTTGAACTCATTGACCGGCAGGGCAAACGCGTGCCGGATCAGGGCATGACCGGCAAGGATGCCGAAGCCTTTACCAAGCTACCTCTGGTAGTCGGTGATGGCGCGAATGATGCCGCCTCCGCCCTGATTGATGCACTGGCACAGGAACCCTCCGTGCGCGACCATGTCACGGCTGCCGTACGGGTCAGCGACCGCCGCTGGAACCTGACCTTGCGGGATGGTGCGACGGTCTTTCTGCCAGAAGGCGAGGAAGTTCCTGCCATTCACCGGCTGGCCAAGCTGGATGCCTCCACGCATCTGCTGGACCGGCCTGTGGTGCTGATTGATATGCGCCTGCCCGACCGCCTGACCATTCGGGAGCGCCCCCCGCAGCCCACTCCGGCCCCCTCCGGCACAGATGCCGCATCGCCTCCATCACAGCCCGGCAGCACGTCCCCCGCTGGCCGGCAGGGAAGTCCTGCATGACGAACCGCACGCGCCCGTCCTTCTCGCTCAATTCCGCTGCGCAGTCCCGCCTGCGCAAGAAGGCCAGCACGACATCCGCCTCCTCCAGTCTGCGGATGAGCGGGGATGACACCATTCTGCCGCTGCCCCCGTCCGAAACCAACAAGCGTCCACGCACCTGGCGGAATGGTTATTCCGCCGTGCTGGATATTGGCTCCACCAAAATCACCTGCCTGATTGGCAAGGGAGAGCCAAACGGCAGCCTGAAAGTCATCGGCTGCGGCTGGCGGCGCTCCGCCGGCGTGCGGAACGGCGCCATTACAGACCTGCAGGCAGCAGAAGCCGCCATTCGCGCCACCGTCGGGCAGGCGGAACTGATGGCCGAACGGACGATTGACCGGGTGGTGGTCAACCTCTCCTGCGGGCATCCAGCCAGCCGGTTGTTCAACGTGCGCTGGCCGGTTGGCGGGCGTGTGGTAACGGAAGCTGATATTCGCCGCGTCGTCACGGAAGGCCGCGTTCAGGCCACCGTGGAAGGGCGGGATGTGGTGCATACCCTGCCGATTGATTTCACGGTAGATGATACGGAAGGCGTGGCCGACCCGCGCGGCCATCTGTGTGACACCCTGAAAGCGCGGCTGCATATTATTGATGCCGCCTCTACCGCGTTGCTTAATCTTGAAACCGTCCTGAGCCGAGCCGAACTCAAGATGGAAGCGCTGGTGTCTTCTCCCCTCGCCTCTGGCCTGTCCGTGCTGGATGCGGATGAGCGGGAGTTGGGTACTACAGTTGTAGAGATGGGTGGCGGCACAACGTCACTCGCCGTGTTTGGAGAAGGACAGATTCTCCATACTGCTCAGATCAGCGTCGGCGGCCTGCATGTCACGCGTGATATTGCGCGGGGCCTGAGCACATCTTTAGAAAATGCAGAACGGCTCAAGACAGTTTACGGCAGTGCCGATCTGTCTTCGGATGTCGAAGATGAAATTCTGACCGTTGAGCTTCTGGGCAATGACGTTCCTCATTTTGAACAGATTTCCCGCGCACAACTTGGCCGTATCATCCGCCCCCGCATGGAAGAAACACTGGAGCTGGTGCGTGAAAAACTGGATGGTGCGGGGCTGGGGAATGCCGCCAGTGGCCGCATTGTGCTGACAGGCGGTGCCTCTTTGCTAGACGGCATGCGTCCGCTGGCAGAACGTATTCTGGGGGCCTCGGCATCCAAAGGCCGCAGTGGCGGGCCGGCCTTTACACGGTCCGTGCGGCTTGGACGACCTAAGCATATTCTGGGTCTTCCGGAAAACACGGCTGCCGCCGCGGGGTTTGCTACAGCGGCTGGCCTGCTCTCCTGGGCAGCCAGTGCAGAGCGCCCCTTCGGCGATGTCGAGTTCCGCGAAGCACCGCCCTCAGGCATGTTACAAAGACTCGTCGCTTTTATTCGTGACAGAGTTTGATATACTTAGAGAAATATTGATAACTTCGCTCTAGCATCCATCTGAAGACTTCGTTAGTTTGCCGCAGCTGCCCGGGAGAGCCACATGACACTGAACCTGACCGTTCCACCTCAGACACATGCTGATTTTTCACCGAGAATTACGGTTTTCGGTGTTGGGGGCGGCGGCACGAACGCAGTTGACAACATGATTGCGTCCAGCCTTCAGGGTGTGGAATTTGTTGTTGCTAACACGGATGCACAGAGCCTTGCCAAGAGCCGTGCAGACCGCCGCGTGCAGCTTGGCCCGCACCTTACCCACGGTCTGGGTGCTGGCGCAAAACCGGAAGTTGGCCGTGGTGCAGCGGAAGAAGCAGCAGACGAGCTGGCCCGGTATCTGGATGGCTGCCACATGGTGTTCATCACCACCGGCATGGGCGGCGGCACCGGCACCGGGGCAGCTCCCGTTATTGCCCGCATGGCGCGTGAGCGGAATATTCTGACGGTTGGCGTTGTCAGCAAGCCGTTTGATTACGAAGGCAAACGCCGCGCCCGCATTGCGGAAGAAGGCATTAAGGAACTGCAGCAGTACGTTGATACGCTGATTGTGATTCCCAACCAGAACCTGTTCCGCGTGGCCAGCGAGCGTACAACTCTGCGTGAAGCCTACAAGATGGCTGACCATGTGCTCTACATGGGCGTGCGTGGCGTGACCGATCTGATGATGGCCCCCGGTTACATCAACCTCGACTTTGCCGATATCCGCAGCGTTATGGCGGAAATGGGCAAGGCCATGATGGGCACGGGTGAAGGCGAAGGTGAAAACCGCGCTGTTGAAGCCGCCGAGGCCGCCATTGCCAACCCGCTGCTGGAAGACACCTGCATGTCCGGCGCGCAGGGCCTGCTGGTCAACGTGACCGGCGGTGAAGACATGACGTTCTTTGAAGTGGACGAAGCCTGTAACCGTATCCGCCGTGAAGTGGCGGAAGACGCGAATATGATCTTCGGCTCCATTATTGATGAGAACATGAACGGCAAGATCCGCGTGTCCGTTGTGGCAACGGGGATTGATATCGGCACGCAGGCAAATGACCGCCCGCATCTGGTCGCGGTGGATGGTGAAGCACAGGCTGAACAGCAGACACTGGCAACTGGCACGGGTCCGTCCGTCATGGCCAATCCGGCACAGCCCACCTCCACCATGCAGCAGCCTGCCGCGCCGCGTATGGATGCCGGCATGCAGCAGCCCCGTCCTGCCGCAGCGCCTGCTCCGCAGTCTTATCAGCCGCAGCAGGGTGGGCAGCATGTCTCGCCGCCGCCCGCACACAGCGTGCCCGGCCAGATCAACACGGCTCCGGCAGCACAGGCTCCGGCTCCGGCGCAGGCTCAGCCGCAGCGTCCGGCGGCCTCCCCGCGGGCCGGTCTGTTTACGGAAGCCCCGCGCTCTCCGTATCTGCCGGAATCCAGCCAGCCGTCCTCACGCAGCCTGTTTGGCCGCGTAACCGGTGCTTTCCGTCGCGCTGGCGGTGCTGAAGAACAGCGGAGCGAACCGGCTATTGAACCGCAGCGTCCGATGGTCAGCCCGGCTGGTCAGCAGGGTGCAAGCGTGCGCCCGGCTGATACAGATGATGCAGGGCTTGAAATCCCGACCTTCCTGCGCCGCCAGTAAAAAAGCGCAGTTTTCTGCCGCGCTGCTCGTCCCGGGCAGCGCGGTTTTTTTATGTAATAGACGGCAATAATGATTGACTCGCCAGAACAGCAGGCGGGCTTTAGCGTTAACCTGCACGTCTTTTAAACCGCGCAGGAAAGAAGCCAGAGCCATGGACAGTCTGCTTATGGAACCCACAAACCGCTCCGCCACGCTGGAGCCCGTTTCTGGCCCTGCCCAGCCCTCTGCAAAACATCTGCCTGCGGTCCAGCACACCCTGCATCACGCCATTTCCTGCGTGGGCACGGGTTTGCACACAGGGGCGCGTATTACGCTCACCCTTCAGCCTGCCCCTGCCGGACATGGCGTTGTGTTCAAACGCTCGGATCTGAACGCAGCTCTTCTGCCTGCACGATTCGATTATGTGGTCGACACACGCCTCAGCACGGTTCTGGGAGATGTGACCAACCCGGCCAATCGCATTGCCACCATCGAACATCTGATGGCGGCGCTGAACGGCTGCGGGATTGATAATGTTCTGGTACTGGTCGATGGGCCGGAAATTCCGGTATTTGATGGTTCTGCTGCGGATTTTGTCTTTCTGATGGACTGCGCTGGCCGCGTGGCGCAGGAAGCGGTACGGCACCGGATTGATGTGCTGCGCCCCGTGCGGGTTGAACAGGGCGATGCGTTTGTTGAACTCAGCCCGGCCCCTGTCCAGAACCTGCATCTGGACCTGAGCATCGATTTCCCGGCGGAAGCTATCGGCAAGCAGACCTTCTCCACCGAGTTGACTCCCGCCACCTTCCGGCAGGATCTGGCGCGCAACCGCACCTTCACGCTACGGCAGGAAATTGAAGCCCTGCATAAAGCCGGTCTGGCGCGGGGTGGCTCGCTGGATAACGCCATTGTTGTGGATGGGCATGAGATTCTCAACCCGTCCGGCCTGCGCTGCCCGGATGAGTTTATCCGCCACAAGGTGATGGATGCGGTGGGTGATCTGTATCTGGCAGGAGCCCCCCTGCGTGCCCGCTTTACCGGCCACCGCTCAGGCCATTGCCTGAACAATAAGGTGTTGCGCGCCCTGTTTGCAGATCCCTCTGCATGGCGCTATGTCCCTGCCCATGCGAGCTTTTCCCTCGCAGCAGCGTAAGATGCATAACCCCAAAATACAAAGAGCCTCTTCATTCTCTTTTCTTGAGCGCCATGCGTGCTATAAGACAAGTTCAATTTGAAGAGCCGGAATGTCTGTGAGCCTCATTAATTCTCTTTCCGTTCGCTGCCGCATACGCCGCCTGGCTTCGGCTGGTCTGCTTTTGGGCTTGTCCGGGTGCAGCCTGTTTGGCGGAGGGAAACCCGCTCCGGCTCCTAAACTGGCATCACCGGAAACCCTGTATAATAACGGGATTGATGCTCTGCGGACCCAGCGCTATACGCTAGCCTCTGCCGAGTTTGAGGTGTTGCAGCAGAATTACCCCTATTCCGGCTACATTGCGAACGCCCAGCTGATGGAAGGGTATTCCTACTACCTTAAAGGGAAATACCCTGAGGCCGTGCAGCAACTGAACCGCTTTATTGGCCTGCACCCTACCAGTGCCGATGCAGCCTATGCCTATTACCTGCGCGCTCTGTGCTTTTATGAGCAGATTGCAGACGTGAAGCGTGACCAGCAGGGCACCGTGGAAGCCATGGATGCGCTGGAAGAAGTCATCACCCGCTTCCCGCAGTCTCAATATGCCCGTGATGCTCAGCTGAAAATTGACCTGTGCCGTGATCATCTGGCCGGTAAGGAAATGCTGGTTGGCCGTTACTACCAGCAGGAACGCAATTACGAAGCCGCGATCAACCGCTACCAGCGCGTGATCCAGGATTTCCAGACAACTAACCATGTGCCGGAAGCGCTTGAACGCATGGTCGAAGTCTATCTGGACCTCGGCCTGACGGATCAGGCCCGTAAGTCCGGCATCGTGCTGGGTTACAACTATCCGGGCAGCAAATGGTATCGGTACGCCTATAGCAACCTGAAGCGTTACAAGCTGCTCAGCAGCAACTTCCCCATCCCGGGTAAAGTGATTAACGCGCAGCCCAAGCCGCCTGCTGAAACAACGCAGCCGCCCACGGCAGCCGGAACTGCTCCGGCTCCTGCGGCCATGGATATCAAGGCCGCACCGGTTCAGCCTGTTAAGAAACAGCGTATTGAACCGCAAGTCGATCAGGCGCCGGTCCTGCGTTAAGCAGAGCGGAATGAGACAAAAACCAGACCCACGCCGGAGCCACAGCCTCCGCGTGGGTTTGTTGTTTTTATAGGCAGACAAAGCGGCGGATGAAGGCTATAAGCCGCAAGAACGTATAGTGAACAGTCTTTCAGACCGGACATCATCATGCTGACAAACCTTTCCATCAGGGACGTCGTGCTGATTGAAGCACTGGATCTTTCCCTGCACGCCGGTTTTACGGCCCTGACGGGTGAAACCGGGGCGGGTAAATCCATCCTGCTGGACAGTCTCGGGCTGGCTCTGGGTGAGCGCGCCAATGCCGGGCTCGTCCGTGCCGGGGCACAGGAAGCCCGCGTAACAGCCAGTTTTGACATCCCGCAAACTCATACAGCCTACGAACTGCTGAAAGAACAGGGCATTCCGGCCGAAGCGGGCGAACCGCTGATGCTGCGCCGGATTGTCTCTAAGGAAGGCCGGTCCCGCGCCTGGATTAATGACCAGCCGGTTGGCATTACGCTCATGCGCCGGGTGGCGGTCTCTCTGGTGGAAATTCAGGGCCAGCATGAGCAGATGGGGCTGGCCGATTCCAGCACCCATCGCGGCCTGCTGGATGCCTATGGTGTGTCCGGCAGCCTGCTGAAAGATGTAGCCCGCGCGTTTGACACCTGGCAGACCCTGAGCCGGGATCTGGAGGCTGCGCGCAAAAGCCTGCATGACGCCGCGCGGGAAGAAGAGTGGCTGCGCCATACGGTAGAAGAACTCAGCACGCTCAACCCGCAAACGGGGGAAGAAGAGCAACTGGCCGTGCAGCGCCACAGCCTGCAACAGTCAGAACGACGGGGCGAAGCTATTGCCGCCGCTCTTTCAGAACTCACGCCACGTGACAGACGCAACAGCGGCCCGGCTGCGGCCCTCCGTGGAGCAAGCCGCGCACTCCAGCGCCTGCTCCCGGCCCCCACCGCAGAAAAAAACGCGATCGATCCTCTGGAAACCCGCACGAACGAGGCGCTGAACGCGCTGGAAAGTGCGGAAAACGCACTGGCTGAGGCAGAAAATCTTCTGTCCCGTCTGGCAGACGATTCTGAAGCCAATCCGCGCCTGCTGGAAGAAATTGAAGAGCGTCTGTTTGCCCTGCGCGCCGCCGCCCGCAAACATGACGTGACGGTGGATGATCTCCCCACCTTTCTGGCCGACCTCTCAGCCCGCCTGACGGCACTGGAAACCGGAGCCACCCAGCTGGATGCGCTGGAGCAGGCCGTCAAAGAAGCGCGTGCTCAATATGAAGAAGCCGCAACCCGCCTTTCTGCTTCGCGTGAAAAAGCTGCCCGCAAGATGGAACAGGCGGTCACCAAAGAACTGAAACCTATCAAGCTGGATAAAGCGCGGTTCTTCGCCCAGATCCAGCCGCTCACGCCGGAAAACTGGAGCCGGCAGGGCATGGAACAGGTGATGTTCCTGATTGCCGCCAACCCCGGCCAGCCGCCCGGCCCGCTGGCAAAAGTGGCCTCTGGCGGTGAATTGTCCCGCCTGATGCTGGCGCTCAAACTGGTGCTGGCCGGCCAGTCCGGCATCGGCACTCTGGTGTTTGATGAAATTGATGCGGGTGTTGGCGGGGCCACTGCCGCCGCCATTGGCGAACGCCTGCACCGGCTGGCGCGCACCGTGCAGGTGCTGGCCGTCACCCACAGCCCGCAGGTTGCTGCCAGTGCCGATGCGCACTTACGCATTGGCAAAATTGTGCGTGACGGGCAGACTGCCACTCACGCAGCCCCCCTCAGCCACGCAGAACGACAGGAAGAAATTGCCCGTATGCTGGCCGGGGATGTGATTACCGATGCCGCCCGTGCCGCTGCCGCCAGCCTGCTGAAACATGAGAATGACTGACTTCCCGGACCTCACCTCCCTCGACGCCACACAAGCCAAAGCCGAACTGACCCGGCTTGCGGACCTCATTGGCCGTTACAATACCGCCTATTATGCGGAAGACGCGCCCGAGGTGAGTGATGCGGAGTATGATGCCCTCCGCAAGCGTTACGATGCCCTGCTGGCCCTGCACCCCGAGGCTGAACCGGAAAACAGTGCAGCCCGCACCGTGGGCGCCACGCCTGACAGCGCGTTTGGCAAGCACCGCCATCTGGTGCCCATGCTCTCGCTGGATAACGTGTTTGATCAGGACGAATTTGAAGCCTTCATCAGCCGCGCCACCCGCTTTCTGGGGCTGAGTGAAGAAGACGCAGGAAAACTGGCTTTTGTGGCAGAGCCCAAAATTGACGGGCTTTCCATCAGCCTGACCTATGAAAACGGCGTGTTTGTACGCGGCACCACGCGAGGCGATGGGACTGAGGGCGAGGACGTCACCACCAATCTCCGCACCCTGAAAGATCTGCCGGAACATCTGCACGGTCCTGCGCCGGAACTGATCGAAATTCGGGGCGAAGTCTTTCTCTCAAAAGAGCATTTCCTCGCACTCAATGCCGCGCAGGAAGAGCTGGGCCGCAAACCGTTTGCCAACCCCCGTAACGCGGCCGCAGGGTCTCTGCGCCAGCTGGATGCGCGCGTCACGGCACGGCGACCGCTTTCGCTGTTTGCATACGCCATGGGGTTCTGCTCGGAAAAAGTAACGCTCAGTCACTGGGACTATCTGGAACAGCTGAAAGCGTGGGGGTTCCCGGTCAATCCGTTATCTCGACGTCTGGAAGCTGCCAGCGGCGCGGAAGCATTTTTTGACACGGTCAGTCAGGAACGTGCGGCGCTGGCCTATGATATTGATGGCATTGTCTACAAAATCGACAATCTGACCTTACAGGAACGTCTGGGTTTTGCCGGTCGCGCGCCACGCTGGGCTGTTGCGTGGAAGTTTCCGGCGGAACAGGCTGTCACAACCCTGAAAGCCATTGAAATTCAGGTTGGCCGCACGGGCGCGTTGACGCCGGTGGCCCATCTGGAACCGGTCAATGTGGGCGGCGTGCTCGTCACCCGTGCGACTTTGCATAATGAAGATGAAATTGCCCGCAAGGATGTGCGGCCCGGTGACAGGGTGCAGATTCAGCGGGCCGGGGATGTCATCCCACAAATCCTGTGTGTTGTGCCCCCTGGCGCTGACGCGCCGCCCCGGCAGGAACCGTTCCATTTCCCCGACCACTGCCCGGCCTGCGGCGCACTGGCGGTCAGACCGGAAGGCGAAGCCGTGCGCCGCTGCACCGGCGGCCTCACCTGCCCGGCCCAGATTGTTGAACGACTAATCCACTTCGTCTCCCGCACGGCATTTGACATTGATGGTCTTGGCGACCGCAGCATCCGGGAATTTTACGATGCCGGGTTCCTGCATACGCCGGGGGACATCTTCCGCCTGCATGAGCATGCCGATGAGATCAGGAAGCGGGATGGCTGGGGCGAGCAGTCTGTCCGCAACCTCATGCAGGCCATTGAGGCCCGGCGCACCATTCCTCTGTCCCGCTTTATCTATGCGCTGGGCATCCGCCGCGTGGGGGAAAGTAATGCCCGCCTGCTGGCCCGGCATTACGGATCTTATGAGAACTTGATGGAGCAACTCCGCAAGGCCGCCATCATCGGGTCGGATGAGCGGCTGGAGCTGGGGTCCATTACCGGCATTGGCAGCGTGATTGCGGATGATCTGGTCGCCTTCATGCAGGAAGATCACAATCTCGCAACTTTGGCCGACCTGCGCGCCTCTCTGACCATTACGGAGGAAGAGGCCGTCTCAGGTGGGGCACTGGCTGGTAAGACCGTGGTGTTTACCGGCACCCTGCACACCCTCACCCGGCAGGAAGCCCGTGCCATGGCCGAACGGATGGGGGCAAAAGTCTCTGATTCCGTTTCCAAAAAGACAGATCTGGTCATTTTGGGAGAAAAAGCCGGGTCAAAAGCCAAGAAGGCAGAAGAGCTTAAAATTGCCACTTTGGATGAGGCCGGCTGGAACGCCTTTTGTGCAGGTGAGCAGACTGATTTTTCTGCCTGACATGCCAAAAAGAGTCGTTGCCCGGACAAAAAATCTGCGCCATGCTATCGGGTAGCGAAGGGGTGGAATTCGTCGTCCAAAATAAAAATAAAATTTCGACCGCAGACCTGCCTGTTTTCCCGTTAGTTCCCCCTCCCCCTCTCGTACGGGGTAAATAAGGCTTCTGCGTTCGCAACAACAAAGTGAACGGCAACATGACCAAGTGGATCTACAGTTTCGGCGCAGGCCAGAACGACGGCAACGCCGGAATGCGCAATCTCCTCGGCGGTAAAGGCGCGAACCTCGCCGAAATGTCTAACATCGGCCTGCCGGTGCCGCCCGGATTTACCATCACCACTGAAGTCTGCTCCGCCTTTTATGAAAATGGCCGTAAGTATCCGGATGACCTGAAGGCGCAGCTGGATGACGCCATGGCCCGCGTGGAAAAGGCGATGGGTCTGCGCTTTGGTGATGCGGACGCACCGCTGCTGGTGTCCGTGCGCTCGGGCGCCCGTGTTTCCATGCCCGGCATGATGGACACGGTGCTGAACCTCGGCCTGAACGACCAGACGGTTGAAGGGCTCGCACGCTCTTCCGGCGATTCCCGCTTCGCGTGGGACAGCTACCGCCGCTTTATCCAGATGTACGGCTCAGTCGTGCTCGGTGTCTCTCATCATCGCTTTGAAGATCTGCTTGAACAGACCAAGCGTGAACTCGGCAAGCATGATGACACCCAGCTGACAGCCGAAGAATGGCAGATGGTCCTCAAGGGCTATAAGGACATCGTGCTGAATGAAACCGGCACCCCGTTCCCGGAAGACCCGCAGGACCAGCTCTGGGGCGCGATTGGCGCCGTGTTCGGCTCCTGGATGAACCCGCGCGCCAACACCTACCGCAAGCTGCATGATATTCCGGCAAGCTGGGGCACGGCTGTTAACGTGCAGTCCATGGTGTTTGGCAACATGGGTGAAGACTGCGCCACCGGCGTCTGCTTCACGCGTGATCCGTCCACGGGTGAAAACGTGTTCTACGGCGAATATCTGATCAACGCGCAGGGCGAAGACGTGGTGGCCGGTATCCGCACCCCGCAGCCCATGGCGGCTGAACGCGCAACGCCTGACCAGAACCCGATGGAAAAGGCCCTGCCGGAAGCCTATCAGGAAATGCTGAAGGTGCGTGACCTGCTGGAACGTCACTACAAAGACATGCAGGACATCGAGTTCACCGTGCAGAGCAATACGCTCTACCTGTTGCAGACCCGCTCCGGGAAGCGCACGGCCGCCGCAGCGCTGCGCATTGCCATCGACATGGCGCAGGAAGGCCTGATTACCAAGGAAGACGCAATCTCCCGCGTGCCGCCTGCGTCTCTGGACCAGCTCCTGCATCCGGTTCTGGACCCCAAGGCTGAGCGCAAGCAGCTTGCTCGTGGCCTGCCGGCCTCCCCCGGTGCTGCCACCGGTGTGATCGCGTTCTCCGCAGAAGATGTGGAAGACCGCGCCAGCAAGGGCGAGGACGTCATTCTGGTCCGTATCGAAACGTCGCCGGAAGACGTACACGGCATGCACGCCGCCCGCGGTGTGCTGACCACCCGTGGCGGCATGACCTCTCACGCTGCCGTTGTGGCGCGTGGCATGGGTCGTGTTTGCGTAGCCGGTGCTGGCAGCATCATGGTAGATTACAAAGCACAGACCCTGACCGTGAACGGCCATACGCTTAAAGCGGGTGACTGGCTGACGCTGGATGGCGGCACGGGTGCCGTCTATCTGGGTCGTGTACCGACCATTCCGCCGACGCTGTCTGGTGACTTCTCCACCCTGATGGGCTGGGCTGACTCCGTGCGTCGTCTGGGCGTGCGCGCCAATGCGGAAACGCCGGAAGATGCCGAAACGGCCCGCCGCTTTGGCGCGGAAGGCATTGGCCTTTGCCGCACGGAGCACATGTTCTTCGGCCCGGACCGTATCGGTCATGTCCGCCAGATGATCATGACGGAAGAAAAAGACGCCCGCGCCAAAGCGATCGGTGCGCTACTGCCGTTCCAGCGGGACGACTTTGCCGCTCTGTTCCGTATCATGGCCGGGCTGCCCGTCACCATCCGTCTGCTGGACCCGCCGCTGCACGAGTTCCTGCCACATGGGGAAGCCGAACTGAAAGACGTTGCGAAGGCTCTGGGTCAGGACGTGGAAGCTCTGCGCGCGCGTCGCTCAGCCCTTTCCGAATCCAACCCGATGCTGGGGCATCGTGGCTGCCGTCTGGGCATCAGCTACCCGGAAATCTACGCCATGCAGGTGCGGGCCATTACGGAAGCCGCTCTGGCCGTCTCTAAGGAAACCGGCAAGGCTGTGATCCCGGAAATCATGATCCCGCTTGTTGGCACCAAAGCCGAGCTGGATCTGGTCCGTAAAGCCAGCGAAGCCGTGATTGCGTCCGTTCTGAAAGAACAGAACGCAACGCTCGACTATCGCATCGGCACCATGATCGAGCTGCCGCGTGCAGCCATCACGGCGGATAAGATTGCGGAAAGTGCTGACTTCTTCTCCTTCGGCACCAATGACCTGACGCAGACGACACTCGGCCTCTCCCGTGATGATGCCGGGTCCTTCCTGCCTGAATATGTGGAAAAAGGCCTACTCCCGCAGGACCCCTTCATCTCCATTGATCAGGAAGGCGTTGGCGCTCTGGTGCGCATGGGCGTTGAAAAAGGCCGTGCCACCAAGCCGGATATCAAGCTGGGCATCTGCGGTGAACATGGTGGTGACCCGCTCTCCATCTCGTTCTTTGAATCCGTGGGGCTGGACTACGTCTCCTGCTCTCCCTTCCGAGTACCCGTCGCGCGGCTGGCGAGCGCACAGGCCGCTCTGGCTGCGC
The DNA here is from genome assembly GCF_018811985.1 of Acetobacter sp. P5B1. Classification (NCBI taxonomy): domain Bacteria; kingdom Pseudomonadati; phylum Pseudomonadota; class Alphaproteobacteria; order Acetobacterales; family Acetobacteraceae; genus Acetobacter; species Acetobacter sp. P5B1. Next base: position 39,120 of record NZ_JACRVS010000007.1, read on the forward strand.
GTAAAGCTGTCAAAGCCTGAACAACAAAAGCGTGGCTGCCTCCTTCACAGGGGGCAGCCACGGCCTTGTGTGACCAGACATGCAGCAAAATACCATAACCCTTCATCTTGTTTCTGAAGCCACTGGCCAGACGCTGGATGCTGTCGCACGGGCCTGTATTGCCCAGTTTCCCAACACAGATGTGCGGCTGCGCCACTGGAACCTGATCCGCTCGCGCCTTCAGCTCCGCCGCGTTCTGCGCCATATCGCGCTGGACCGCGGCCCGGTGATGTCGTCCCTGACAGACCCGGCCTTACAGGCTGATATGGAAGCCGGGTGCGCCAGCCTTCAGGTGCGCCTGCTGGACGTACTGGATAATGCCGTGACGTTCCTGACTGAAGAAACGGGCGAGACCGCCACCCGGCATCCCGGCGGCCAGTATATTATGGACGAGAACTATTATCAGCGGATTGAGGCCATGCATTATGTGCTGGCCCATGATGACGGGCAGGAAACAGATGACCTGAACGACGCTGATCTGGTGCTGGTTGGGGTCTCACGCGTTTCCAAAACGCCAACCTGTTTCTATCTGGCCAACCGCGGCATCAAAGCCGCCAACATTCCGCTGGTCATGGGCATTGAGCCACCGCCAGCCCTGTTCAAGCTGAAATGTCCCGTCATTGGTCTGACGATTGACCCGGAAACGCTGATTGAAATCCGCCGGACCCGTCTTTCCCAGATGATGCCGAACAGCCGCCACCTCGAGCCCTCAGCGGACTACGCGTATATCGACCTTGAAAAAGTGCAGGAAGAACTGCGCTGGGCCCGTCGCCTGTGCCGCCACCATAACTGGCCGGTTATTGACGTAACCCGACGCTCTATTGAGGAGACGTCAGCCTCCATTCTGGATCTGACGACGCCTCAATAAGCTGTTCAGTCTTCCAGTTCGGACGCTTCCAGTCGCTGCACGCGAATGGCCTGCCCCTGGGCATTGTAATAAATAATGCTGCTGCCCCGGCGTTCGGCATAGCCATCAGGCTTGCCGTCCTGAGTCCAGAACAGCAGTCGGTTGGCATCAGCCTGTTCCTGCACCTTGTCCCCTGCCGGGCGATAGCGGAACTTGCTGAAATCCTTATGCGCACGCGGCAGCGGCGGCTTGGCGGCCAGATGGTGCATATCGGGGCCTTTATGGCCTTCTTCACCACCGTCATCGTCATCATCCGCCAAAGCGGGAGAGACTGTCAGCACTGGCAAAGCAACAGTCCACAGACCAGCAAACAGAACACACCCTTTACGGAACCACTGTGCCATAGCGCGTTGACCTCCCGCGTCCAAACTGCCTCAAACCTGCCGATCTTTGCCCGGTTTTAAGCCAGTGCGCAATGCAGGAGCGCCATAGCACATAACCGCCCGGAGACGATTCCGCAGATCAGTCGCTCTCTTTTGCTGCCAGCTTCTGGAAAATGGCTTCAAACTCAGGATCTGCAAAGCGCCCGACTTCCCGGAACGCAATAGCCTCTTCCACTTCCGGCTCATGCCGCAGGCGCTGTTCCAGCAGCTTCATCACACCCTCCGCCGTGTTGCCCTCGGCATAGAGAATGAAGGGCATATCAAACCGTTCATGATACGACTTGTTCAGGGAACGGAACTGCGCAAATTCTTCAGGCGACAACTGATCGAGCCCCGCAGGCGCGGTTGTGCCGGAGATAATCTGCTCACGCGGAGAGGCCACCGCCACCACACTGTCCAGCCCCGGATAAGACCGCAGAACCCGCAGGCGTGCCTCTTCCGGCGCGCCACGCACCATAGCCATCATCGTGCTTTTCAGGCCCGAATAGTCTGAAAACGGCCGGCATTCATAGGCTTCTTCCGCTGCCCAGGGGGCGTCTTTGAAAACAGACCCGAATGTCGCAACAAACTCAGAGCGGCTCATGGCGTTGATCACGCGCATTACGGACTCGTTCATACAGATTATGTCTCCGTTTCAGTCCTGCTCTGGCAGGTCTGGCATATTCCATTCTTCCCCATCCGGTGCAGGGCCGGCCTGAAGCAGTCCCTACCAAGATGGGAGGCTAAGAGAGAACAAACAACGCCTGCCAGCACCTATCGTTCATGCACAGCATGCACGACGCGACAGATGCCCTTTAAATGCCTGATTTTTCGCCTGCGCGGGCCTTGTCGGCCTTCTGGCTGGCCCTTTATCATGCGCGCCATGACGGAAACACTCACCGGCCCGTACACCTTGGAACGGGAGATCAAAAAAAGCCGGTTTGTGGCCAACGCTGCACCTGTGCACACTATTGAAGACGCAAACGCGTTTATTTCAGCCATTATCGCAGCAGAACCGGACGCCACCCACCATTGCTGGGCCTGGCAGGTTGGGCCGCATTGCCGCTGCCATGATGCCGGTGAGCCCTCCGGCACGGCGGGGCGTCCTATTTTACAGATGATTACGGCGCAAAAGCTGGATCTGGTCGCCATTGTCGTCACCCGCTGGTTTGGCGGGGTCAAGCTTGGCGCGGGCGGCCTTGTGCGCGCCTATGGCGGCACAGCAGCCGAATGTTTGCGGGAAGCCCCGAAAGAAGAGCTGATTGAGCGGATCCGGCTCAGTTTTCACTGCCCGTTTTCGCTTCTGTCCCTCATGCAGGCCCGCATGCAGGACTGGACGGGAACAGAGAGTGCGCCCCCTGAGTTTGACAGCACGGGTGCACAGATTGTGCTCACCCTGCCTGCGGAACAGCAGGAGATGATCACACATCGCATTCAGGATTTAACCAGTGGTCAGACCACGGTGACAGTCGTGGAGGAGGACTAGAAGCCCCGCCCGCACTTCTATGCAGGCAGGCTTCACGCCGTAACCAGATTAGCGGGGCGTAACCCAGCCGTTCCCGGTGGAATCCCCGAGCTGGCCAGAGCCATAAGGGCCACTGCTTTCATACGCAGAGCCATAGCGGGACAGGTCAGACCCCGTCACGGCATCACGATGCACTTTTGCCAGATGGTCAGGGTCAGCGCCGTGATTGAATTCCATGGACGGCGCATCCTGATAGCCCGGCGGCAGGCTACGGTGACCATGCACAGTCTTCTTTTCGGCAGATTTCTTGCCGGACTGAGAAGACGCGTCATCCCCGAAGGAAATATTGTCATCAGGCGTCAGTGCCGGGTCAGCATGAGCAGCGGACAGGCCCGTCGCCAGACTGAAACCAAGGCAAAGCCCGGTGAGCAGAAGTAAAGATGGTTTACGCAGCTGCGCCATTGCGCGTCACCCCGCGAAAGAAATGAACCATAACCTGCACTCAGAGACACTGGCGCGGGCGACAAGTTCTCAGTATCGCACCAACCCGCAAAAAAATCCAATCAGCTTTCATCACATCCTGTTCTGCGGGCCACCACCCGCCAGACCAGAGCTATCATGCTGGAAACATTGGAAGTCTGCCGTTCCGGTTCACTCCCGGAACAGCCATACGCCAGCCACACGGGCGCCATTCCCCATACGCAATACGTATTGCAGTCATTAAAGAACGATCCCATTTTCCCTTAAGAAAATTTGCGTATTGCGGCGGTTTTWGACATAAARGCACCCCTTCACGCTTACTGAACGTGTAAGGCCCTTCCTTTTTCCATCAGGCCTTCCCTTTTTTATCTCCAGTATGAACAGACAGGATCGACCCATGAGTGCCTCGCTCAACCAGCCCCACCCGACGTCTAAAGCCTGGATGCCGGATAGCTGGCGGTCGTTTCCAGTCCGGCAGATGCCCACCTATCCGGATCAGGACGCCGTCAAAACGGTTGAAGGCCGCCTGAGCTCCTATCCGCCGCTGGTGTTTGCCGGTGAAGTACGCCGCCTGCGTGCGCAGCTTGCAAAAGCTGCCAAGGGTGAAGCCTTTGTTCTGCAGGGCGGCGCCTGTGCGGAAAGCTTTGGTGAATTCAAAGCCGATGTGGTGCGCGACACCTTCCGCGTTCTGCTGCAGATGGCGGTTGTGCTGACCTTTGGTGCCAAAGTGCCGGTCATCAAACTGGGCCGTATGGCTGGCCAGTTTGCCAAGCCGCGCTCCTCCGACACGGAAAAACAGGGTGATGTGACGCTCCCGTCCTACCGTGGCGACATCATCAACGGACCGGAATTCACGGCTGAAGCCCGCATCCCGGACCCGCTGCGTATGGAAACCGGGTACTTCCAGTCCACCGGCATCCAGAACCTGCTGCGCGCCTTCTCTCGCGGGGGCTATGCCAACCTGCATGAAGTGCATCGTTGGAATCTGGGCTTTGTGGAACGCTCTCCACTGGCAGACCGCTACCGCGTGATGGCCGAACGGATTGGCGAGACGCTCTCCTTCATGCAGGCCTGCGGGATTGACGCAGCCTCCGCCCCGCAGGTGGATGAGACGGAATTCTACACCTCGCATGAAGCCCTGCTGCTGCCATATGAGCAGGCGCTCACCCGCATCGATTCCACATCTGGCGAATGGTATGACTGCTCCGCACATTTTGTGTGGATTGGTGACCGCACCCGCCAGCCGGACGGCGCACATGTGGAATTCCTGCGCGGCGTACGCAACCCCATCGGCATCAAGGTTGGCCCCACCACCACCATTGAAGATCTGGAACAGCTTCTGGAAATCCTGAACCCGCAGGATGAAGCCGGGCGCATTACTCTGATCTCCCGCATGGGCGCTGAAAAGCTGGGCAACCACCTGCCGCAGCTGATGCGCGCTGTGAAAGGCACGGGCCGCACCGTGACCTGGCTGACAGACCCGATGCACGGCAACACCACCTCCACCTCCCACAAGGTGAAGACGCGCTCCTTTGATGCTATCATGAAGGAAATCAAAGGCTTCTTTGATGTCAGCAAGGCTGAAGGCGTGCATGCCGGTGGCGTGCATCTGGAAATGACGGGCCAGAACGTGACGGAGTGCGTGGGTGGTGCAAACTGCCTGACGGAAGATGATCTGGGCAGCCGCTACGAGACCTTCTGTGACCCGCGCCTGAATGCGGAACAGTCTCTGGAAATCGCTTTCCTGCTGGCGGAAGAGCTGACAGGCAAACGCTAAAATCTGACTGACTGGTCTGTGATCACAGAACCGGGGGGTGCCTTTACCGCACCCTCCGAACAGACCATCATCCGTGCACCAAAAACCGGAACGGAGCGCTGAGAGTATGACGCATTCCCCCCAGGGCACGGATGCGCCCGGCCTGACAACGGCTTACACATCGGCCCCGCTGCCCGACGCGACCATTCATGCGCGGACGGATTCCTACTTCAATCGCACGCGGGAAATTGTCTCCCATTTTGGCGATTGTCAGGTGACGTATGCCTTCTTCATCCGCCGTCCGGTCATTTCCGCACCGGGGCTGATGCTGGAATGGCTGAAAAACGTCATGGCGGAACGCAACAGCCCCTATTCGGTTGATCTGGTCCACCCGGAAGGCGACTGGGTCGGCGCGGGGGAACCGCTGGTCTATATCACCGGCTCTTTCACCCATCTGGCGGACCTGGAAACGCTGCTGCTGCAAAAACTCGGCAGCCCGTGCGTTGCAGCCCATCGGGCTTATCAGATTGCCATTTCCTTACCCCAGACCAGATTTCTGGCCATGGATGCCCGCCACTGTGCCGGGTTCGAGATGCAGGAACTCATGGCTTATGCCGCTTCCGTTGGTGGCCGTGCCGCACAGCGCGACGGCGCGACGGGCTTTGTGGGCACCGCGAATGACGCCGTAGCGCCCTTCTTCGGCACCAGAGACGGCGCAGGCACCATGCCGCACGCCCTCATTGGTTATGCAGGCTCGACTGTTCGCGCAGCGGAAATGTTCCACGAGATGTATCCCGACGCGACGCTGGTCGTGCTGGTGGACTATTTCGGGCAGGAAATTACGGATGCGCTGGCCGTCTGCCGTCGCTTCCCGCACCTTGCGGCAGAAGGGCGTCTGGCCATGCGGCTGGACACCCACGGTGGCCGCTTTCTGGAAGGACTGAACCCGCAACTCTCCTACGCCGTGCTGGACCGGCACGCACCGGAGTCGTTGCGCCGCTATCGCTCAGATTCCGAACTCCGCTATCTGATTGGCACAGGCGTCTCCGCTGCTGCCGTCTGGCGGATGCGGGATGCGCTGGATGAGGCGGGCTTCCCGCAGGTGAAGATTATCGCCTCCTCTGGCTTTGGCGTGACCAAATGCGCCTGTATGGCGGATGCGCGGGCACCCATTGATATTGTCGGCACCGGATCTTTTATCCCCGACCGATGGAACGAAACCTACGCCACAGCCGATATTGTCTCCTATAACGGCGTGGAACGCGTAAAAATCGGGCGTGAGTTTCTGCTCCCGTCCGCACAGAAGACACAGAAAGGCAAAGAGGCATGACGGACACCCCCTCCCCCGAGGACAAAACGTGGCGCGTGCGCATTCTGGATCTGTCCGGCGGTGCGGAAGATAATATTTCTGAAGAAGTCGGCGGCTTTCATGATCTGGCCCACGCCAACGCCTTTGCCCGCACCTATGTGCGGGACAGCGTGGAGCGGTGCCGCATGCCCGGTTCTTCCGCCAAGGATGTGCTGACAGCCTGGATGAGCTTTGGGGAAGACGCCCTTGTGATTGATGCCGGAGACAGTGGCTGGTCTTCCGCCAACGAGCTGGATGACTTTGCCGCCACCCGCGCCACACCCATGGAACGCGACTGGCGCGCTCTGGACCCCCGCCGTCTGGTGGAAGATGAAGACGCCGACGAGGACCTGCCCGGCGAGCCGGAAGAGCCTTCTTTCCACTAAACCCATTCTACACTCTGGCGGAGGCTGGTATTTCGCCTCTGCCCACGGCATAGAGACCCCATGAAGCTTCGTTTTGCGCCCAGCCCCACCGGCATGCTGCATGTCGGCAATGCCCGTCTTGCTCTTGCTAATGCTCTGTTTGCCCGCCGCCACGGCGGCAGCTTTCAACTCCGTATTGATGATACGGACACCGAGCGGTCCCGCGAGAGCCACGTTGAGGCCATCCGTACGGATCTGACGTGGATGGGCATTACGTGGGATGAAACCTTCCGCCAGACCGAGCGGCTGGACCGCTACGCGCAGGCTATCAAGAAGCTGAAGGCCTCTGGCCGCCTCTATCCCTGCTTTGAAAGCGAATATGAACTCGCCGCCAAGCGGGAAACGCAGATCCGCCAGCGCCGCGCCCCCGTCTATGACCGCGCCATGCTCAAGCTGACGCCAGAGCAGCGTGCCTCCGCAGAAGCCAACGGCAAGGTGCCTTACTGGCGCTTCAAACTGTCCGATACGGTTGTCCGCTGGCGCGATCTGGTGATGGGCGATTGTCAGGTCAAACTGCCATCCGTGTCCGACCCGGTTCTGGTCCGCACCGATGGCACGGTGCTCTACACGCTGGCCTCGGTGGTGGATGATCTGGAAACAGACGTCACCCACATCATCCGTGGTGAAGACCATGTGACCAATACTGGCGTGCAGCTTGATATTGCAGAAGCCCTCGGTGCCCGCCCCGACCATTTCCGCTTTGCCCATCTGCCGCTGCTGCTGGATGAAAACGGCGGCAAGCTCTCCAAACGCTTTGATGCGCTCTCTCTGCGCACCCTGCGGCAGGATGGCATTGAAGCCGAAGCGCTGATTTCCTATCTGGCCCGCCTCGGCAGCTCGGATGATCCGGTTCTGCTGCCGTTTGCCGAGCAGGCTGCGGTGTACGATATTTCTCACATCTCCCGCTCTGCTGCGCGCTTTGACACGCACCAGATGCTGGGGCTGAACCACAAGCTGCTGGGCCAGCTTCCGTTTGAGGCAGTGAAGGACCGTCTGCCCGAAGGCGCGACCGAAGCCTTCTGGCTGGCCATCCGCGGCAATCTCGATCTGCTGTCCGAAGCGCGCCTGTGGCACACCGTAACCGATGGCACGCTGATCCCGCCCGTGCAGGAAGACGAACAGGACTTCCTCAAACAGGCTGCGGACCTGCTGCCTGCGGAACCGTGGGACACCACAACATGGAAAGCCTGGACGACCGCTCTGCGTGAGCAGACAGGCCGCTCCGGCAAAGCTCTGTTCCGCCCGCTTCGTCTGGCTCTGACGGGTGAGGAACATGGTCCGGAACTCAGCGACCTGCTGCCTCTGATTGGCCGCGCCCGCGCCCTTTCCCGTCTGGTTCCCGGAAACGCCTAAAAGCCCATCAAGGCTCAAGCAGAAGAGGATGTGTCCCATGACATCAGGCTCCCACCCTCTTCTGCATACATCCGCACCCGATTCGACGAGCCTGATACCCAGCCCGTCGGATGCGCTGCTGATTATTGATGTGCAGAATGATTTTCTGCCCGGTGGCGCGCTCGCTGTGCCTGAAGGCGATGCCATTCTGCCCGTTATCCGAAAGCTGCTCCGGCTCCCTTTTGGCCTGATTGTCACCTCGCAGGACTGGCACCCGGCGCAGCACATCTCTTTTAAAACAGCGACCCCGGCTGGCAAATGGCCGCCCCATTGCATCGCACACACGCAGGGTGCCGCACTGGCCGCTGCCCTGACCCTGCCGGCCAACACACTGGCCGTCTTCAAAGGCACGCAGGCCGATCAGGACAGTTACTCCGCGTTTGGCGGGAGAGACGCGCAGGGAACATCACTGGCCACCCTGTTACAGCATCACGGCATTGCCCGGGTTTTTGTGTGCGGACTGGCGCTTGATTACTGCGTGCAGGCTTCCGCGCTGGATGCCCGCACAGCAGGCTTTCAGACTGTGGTCATTACAGACGCCTGCCGGGGCATTGCTTCAGACCTCACGCCAACCCTCGCCAGGCTGCAAGATGCTGGCGTAACGCTGTGCTCTTCCGCCCCCCTCATGCCTCGCCTCTAACGGCTGCCTTTCTGGCTCCCACACGGCACAGCTGGAATACGGCGTGCTCCCGCCTGACACGAAGCGTATGCCCAGCTCCTGGCCGCCAGCTCCCTCGCACTTTCCAGATTAAACACTTTCCTGCTTTCGGGCCGTGACAGCCTCAGGAACATCAGGCACTCTTTCATCAGTTTTGATCAAATCAGTGTTCGACAGTCCGGAAGCCGTATGTTGCCGCCTCTCTCCCGCCGCTCTTTTGGTCTTGGCCTGACCGGCCTGCTGGCCGCCCCACGTCTTGCTCAGGCGTCCACGCCCATCATGACTTCTGATGTGCCGCCCCCTACGCTGGAAGTCCTGAAGTGGGCTCCCGCCACACGGGCTGCCCTGCAAAGTGTGATGGATGCACACGGCCACTATTCCGAAGGGTATGATGCCAACCAGCGCCCCTATGCGGTGTTTGACTGGGACGAGACCGCCATTGTCGGCAATGTGCAGGAAACCCTGTTCCATTTCATGCTGGAGCATTTCAGTTTCCTGCTGCCTGCCGAGCAGTTCCGGCACCTTCTACATGTAGGCGGCTCAGACCATCCTCTCCCTGCCCTGTTTAAAAATCTCGCTGGTCAGCCCATTATTTTTTCCGAACTGATACAGGACATTCTGGAAGACTACCGCGCTCTTGCCGCGCATTACGGCCATATGCCGCACCCGCTGCCGCGTGAAGAACTGGCGGATGATCCTGCCCTGCAGGCCTTCCGGGCCAGAATGGCGCTGTATCATCAGGCCCTGCGCGCCACACATGGAGAGGAAGTGGCTCAGCGCGGGCTGATCCGCCTGCTGGCAGGCCAGACCGTGCAGGATGTTGTCGCCCTCACCCGTGCGGCCAATGAGAGTGCGCTTGGCCAGTCCATTGAGCGCGTCACGTGGAAAAGCCCGGCCACTCGCCCCGGCAGAACCGGCCCGCTCAGCGTGACCATCACGCAGGCCCTCCGCCTGACACCGGAAATGGCGGACCTGTTCCAGATTTTGCAGGAACAGGGCATTGACCCGGTCATCTGCACATCTTCACTGGAAGAAAGCGTCGCCATTTTCGCAACGTCAGCTGAATATGGCTACAATTTACGCCGCGAGCATATTTTTGGCGCGCGCCTCACCCAGCATAAAAAACTGTATGGCACGACTGAGGAAGCGAATTACCCGTTCCCGTTCGGGGTTGGAAAAACAACAATCCTCCGCACTCATCTGGCCCACCGCAAACAACCGCCGTTGATTATTTTTGCGGGGGAAGACAGCTCGGGCCACCTGCTCTCAGCCTTTCCGGAAACGCGGCTGTGCTGCTTAATTAATCGCAAACAGACTGCGGACATGCAGCCGTTCTTGAAAGACGCCGTGAAACAGCGCGGCACCGCAACCCCACGCCTTGTGCTGCAAGGGCGCGATGAAAATACCGGGGAATGGCGTCCGGATGAAGCCAGTATCTTTCTGGGGGAAACCAGCCCTAGCCTGCCTTAAGGCATAGAAAAAGGGCCTGCCGGATTAACCGACAGGCCCTTTTTTGAAGCAAACCAGAAGTTGGCTGTCTTCTTAGTTCTTGGTTTTGTCAACCAGACGGGATTTTGCAATCCACGGCATCATGCCACGCAGTTTTGCACCAACAGCTTCAATCTGGTGGGCATCGTTACGCGCACGCGTTGCTTTGAAGCCAATGTTGCCTGACTGGTTTTCCAGAATGAAGTTCCGGACGAACGTACCGTTCTGGATGTCCGTCAGAATGCCTTTCATGGCCTTCTTGGTTTCCGGCGTAATCACGCGCGGACCGGACACATATTCACCATACTCAGCCGTGTTGGAGATGGAGTAGTTCATGTTGGCGATACCGCCTTCATAAATCAGGTCCACAATCAGCTTCGTTTCGTGCAGGCATTCGAAGTAAGCCATTTCCGGGGCGTAACCACCTTCAACCAGCGTTTCAAAGCCTGCGCGGATCAGCTCGACCAGACCACCACACAGAACAGCCTGCTCACCAAACAGATCGGTTTCAACTTCTTCCTTGAAGCTGGTTTCGATCACGCCTGCACGGCCGCCGCCAATAGCAGAAGCGTAGGACAGAGCGATATCCAGAGCGGAACCGGACTTGTCCTGAGCAATTGCCACGAGGCAGGGCACGCCGCCGCCACGCTGGTATTCAGAACGCACCGTGTGGCCGGGGCCTTTCGGAGCGATCAGGAACACGTCCAGATCCGGGCGGGCTTCAATGATGCGGAAGTGGATGGCCAGACCATGAGCAAATGCCAGAGCGGCACCCTGCTTCAGGTTCTTTTCCAGAGACTCCTTATAAAGAGCGCCCTGCCCTTCATCCGGCGTCAGCACCATCACAACGTCAGCCCATGCGGCGGCTTTGTCCGGCGTCATGACCGTAAAGCCAGCCTGCTGTGCCTTTTCAATCGCGGAAGAGCCTTCACGCAGGCCGATCACGATATCCTTAACGCCGCTGTCTTTCATGTTGTTGGCGTGGGCGTGGCCCTGACTGCCGTAACCGATAACAGCAACTTTTTTGGATTTAATCAGATTCACATCAGAATCGCGGTCGTAATACACACGCATTGTCATATCGTTTCTTCCTTATTCTGTCAGAGCGCGGACGCTCTGCTCTTTCACCTTCAGAGGGACTGAATCGTCTGGGGGCCGCGGCAGATTGCGGCGACTCCGGTACGGGAGACCTCAACTAGCCCAAGCGGACGCATCAGCTCGATGAAACTGTCAAGTTTATCGGTAGACCCCGTCAGCTCGAACACGAAGGACGAGGCCGTTGTATCCACCGCCCGCGCCCGGAACGCCTGCGCAATGCGCAGCGCCTCGGTACGGGGTTCGCCAGAGGAGACGACTTTGATCATCGCCATCTCACGCGCAACATGCGGGCCATCTGCCGTCAGATCTGCCACGCGGGAGACCGGCACCAGCCGCTCCACCTGCGCCTTGATCTGCCGGATATCGGCCGGGGTGCCGGTGGTCACAATGTTCACACGGGACTGCTTACCATGCTCATCCACCGGAGCCACCGTCAGGCTGCGGATATTGTAACCACGGCCGGAGAACAGGCCGACAATACGGGCGAGTGCCCCGCTTTCATTATCGACCAGAAGAGAGATGACCGCAGAGCCGGGAGCTTCCTGCTGCATTGAAAAAATTCCTGAAAACACGCCAGAACAAGCCGTGCGCTTCACACGGCGAAGAAGGAAGGAGGGGCAATCAGACGAGCATCATGCCCTCACGCGTGACCTTCGCCCCGCGTTCTTCCTGGTCCGGACCAAGGATCATCTCATTATGCGCCGCACCGGACGGGATCATGGGGAAGCAGTTTTCCCCCTCCGTCACGCACAGATCCACAACCACCGGACCATCATGCTCCAGAGCAGCACGAATGGTGTCATCCAGCTCTTCCATCCGCGTGGCCCGCAGGCCTTTGGCATGGAAGCTTTCTGCCAGCTTCACAAAGTCCGGCAGGGCATCACTATAGCTTTCGGAATAGCGAGACCCGTGCAGCAGTTCCTGCCACTGGCGCACCATGCCCATATAGTGGTTGTTGATAATGAACAGCTTAACCGGCAGGCGATACTGCGCGATGGTGCCCAGTTCCTGAATATTCATCAGGGTAGAGGCCTCACCGGCAATATCCAGCACCAGCGCCTCCGGGTGCGCAATCTGCGCGCCAACGGCTGCGGGCAGGCCATAGCCCATGGTCCCCAGACCACCGGACGTCAGCCAGCGGTTCGGGTCATCAAACCGGAAGAACTGAGCCGCCCACATCTGATGCTGGCCAACTTCGGTGGAGACATACGTGTCCCGCCCAGTCTCACGCGCCAGCTCATAAATCCGCTGGATGGCCTGCTGCGGCTTGATGACAGCATCCGGGGCCTGATCCTGCGAGAACCGCAGGCAGTCCAGCGCACGCCATGCTTCAATCTGCTCCCACCATGCGGCGAGATCGGCCTGATGGGCGTAAGCAGGTTCTTTTTCCCACTCTTCGATCATCATTTCGATAATCCGCCCGGCGTCGCCCACAATCGGCTGATCAACAGGGATGATCTTGTTGATCTGGGACGCATCAATATCGGCATGGATCTTGAAGGAATCCGGGGAGAACGCATCCACCCGGCCCGTCACGCGGTCATCAAACCGGCTGCCCAGAGCAATCAGCACGTCACAACCATGAGTAGCCAGATTGGCCTCATACATACCGTGCATGCCCAGCATACCCAGATACTGCTTATCGTTCCCCGGATAGGCCCCAAAGCCCATCAGTGTGGAGGTGATGGGGAAACCCGTCAGCTTCACCAGTTTACGCAGGTTTTCACAGGCCTTCGGGCCAGCGTTGATCACTCCGCCACCTGTATAAAACAGCGGGCGATGCGCCTTTTTCATAGCAGCGACGGCACGTTTCACGGCGTCACGGTCCGGTTCAGCCGTACCTTTGGCAACGCGCATTGGCGTCTGGCTGGCTTCAACATACGGGGCATCACCCACCGTGATGTTCTTGGGCAGATCAATAAGCACCGGGCCGGGGCGGCCAGAGCGGGCAATCGTAAACGCTTCATGCACCGCAGGGGCCAGATCTTCCGGCCGGCGCACCAGATAATTGTATTTCGTCACCGGACGGGTAATGCCTGTGGTGTCAGCTTCCTGAAACGCATCATTCCCAATCAGGGAAGACGGCACCTGCCCGGAGAGGCAGACCAGCGGAATGGAGTCCATCAGGGCGTCCAGCAGGCCGGTCACCGCATTGGTGGCACCGGGGCCACTGGTCACCAGCACAACGCCCACCTTGCCGGTAGAGCGGGCATAGGCTTCCGCTGCATGCACGGCGGCCTGCTCATGCCGCACCAGCACGTGGCGAATACGGTTCTGTTTGAACAGGGCATCGTAAATCGGCAGCACTGCGCCGCCGGGATAGCCGAAAATAACTTCCACACCCTGCTCATCTAGCGCGCGCATAAGCACTTCCGCGCCCGGAAGGGTCTGCGGTTTCTGTGCATCGGGTGCTGAAGAGGCGGTTTGCGGTGTCATCTTATCCTGTTCTCCCATGGAGGGGCTGGGCCGCATCTTTAGGGAACCTGTTGGCAACCGTCAATCCCGGAAAGAATAAAAGAAATAATTTCGCGCCATTTTCTTTCCGAAAATTTCTCAAAATCCGGCATACACATATCAAGATCGTATGTGAAACCAGATTGCGTCAGGGCATGATGCGCAAACCACGTCGCCTGACGCCGCGTATAACGGCCAGTTGCAAGGGTCGCGAGGCGGATCGCCTCCTCTTCCGACACCTCTCCGCGCAACATGGCCGCAAGTTCCGGCACGCCATGCGCCCGCATGGCTGGCAGGGCTGGGTCCAGTTTTTGTAATAACAAAGAGCGCACTTCTTCCACCGCGCCATGCTGCATCATGGCTTCAAACCGCAGAGCGATTCTCGCACGCAGGTCTGGCCGGGGCGGCAACAGACGCAGGGCAATAAACCGACACGGCGCAGGTGGCAGCCCCGGCTGAGCCTGCCACCATGCCAGACTCCGACCCGTCCCCCGCCAGACCTCCCACGCACGGGAGACACGCTGCGAATCAACCGGCTGCAAGCGGGCTGCCATCTGCGGGTCAACCTCCGCCAGTCGGGCATGCAGAGCGGGCGCGCCTTCTTCCGCGACTAATGCGCGGGCTTCCGTCCGGGCTGCTTCCCCACAATCGGGGATTTCCGCCAGCCCGTCGGTCAAAGCGCGCATATACATCCCGGTGCCACCGCATAGAATGGGCAGGCGGCCCGCAGCCCATGCCTCTTCCATGGCGGCAAGCGCCTGCGTGCGCCACCAGGCCACGCTGCCTTTTTCCGCTGCGGGGAGAACACCATAGAGGCGATGCGGCACTGCCTGCTCATCCGCCGCGCTCGGGCGGGCCGTGAGCACATGCAGGTCTTTGTACACCTGCATGGAATCCGCATTGATAATGGTGCCGCCAAGTTCCTTCGCCACCGCAAGTGCGAGAGCTGATTTGCCCGAACAGGTCGGTCCGGCAATGATCAGGGCCGGGGGTTGGGTTGTCTGGTCTTCCGCTTGCTTCATGCGGGCATTCCTGTCACACACCGATCTGAAATGATGAGCTTTGTTCTGACACTTGTCGCACAACGCGACGCCACCACCCTTGATAACGCCACCATTGCCCTCGCGCGGGATGCTCTGGATGGCGCACGAGACATAACCGTTCTCTCACCCGAAGAAGCGGTTGATATCCCCTGCCCCACCACAGCAGCAGAGCGCCTGCCTGCCCTGCATGCTGCATTGGAAGGCCGGGCGATTGATGCGGTCCTGACACATCAGGCCAGCCGACGCAAACGCCTGCTGGTGTCGGACATGGACAGCACGATCGTGGCGAATGAAACGCTGGATGATCTGGCTGCGCATGCGGGCATTGGTGAGAAAATTGCCGCCATTACCACCCGCTCCATGAACGGTGAGCTGGATTTTGCCACAGCCCTGCGCGAACGCGTCGCCTTGCTGAAAGGCTTTCCATCGGCCCTGCTGGAAAAGGCGTGGAAAGACGTCACCCTGAACGAGGGTGCTAAAGAAATGGTGCAGACCATGCACGCGCACGGGGCGCATACAGCCCTTGTGTCCGGCGGCTTCACCTTCTTCACCTCCCGCGTGGCCGGTCTGTGCGGCTTTGATGAAGACCACGCCAATACGCTGATTGTGGATGAGGCTCAGGGTCTTCTGACGGGTGAAACCGGACACCCGGTTCTTGGGCCGGATACCAAGCTGGCTCTGCTGGAACGTCTGGCCGCTGAGCATGCCATCCCGCTCGTGGAAACACTAGCGATTGGGGATGGAGCGAATGATCTGCCGATGCTGAAAAAAGCCGGGCTGGGGCTGGCCTTCCATGCCAAGCCGGTTGTGCGCAAAGCTGTGGCTGCACAGATCAACCAGACATCACTCAGGACAGCCCTGTTCGTACAAGGCTACCCTGTCTCGGCTTTTTCAGGCACATAAGACGAAGACTTAGGCCCGGAGGGAGGAAACCACACCATGCAGCTTGACCCGCGTGATTTTTCTTCCTTCCCCATTGCCCGCACCATTTTGGTGATCGTCGGCTGTGGCCTGCTAATCTACTGCTTTCAGTATTATCTGATCCTGCCACCAGACTCTCCCGAGCATGTCATGCGCCATGTGGCCGCCCTGATTGTCGGGACACTTATTCTGCTCGGCACAATCTGGGTCTAAAAAAACGGCCCTAAACACTCAGCCAGAAAATTCTGTGCTGGCATTCGGGCCGCTTCTTTCATCTCGACGCAACAGGCAGGTTTCCCTGCCTCAGTGTCAGGATTTCTTCACGAACTCAGATTTCAGGTTCATGGCCCCGATGCCGGGGATCTTGCAGGCAATGTCATGCCCGTCTCCGCCATCTGCCAGACGGATGCCTTTAACCTTCGTGCCGCCTTTGACCACCAGAGAAGATCCTTTGACCTTCAGATCCTTGATCACGGTCACAGTATCCCCATCCGCCAGCACATTGCCGTTGGCATCGCGGATTTCCGCTGTGCCTTCTGCGCCATCAGCCTCGGCGGCCTGATCCTGCTGGCTCCATTCATGCCCGCATTCCGGGCAGATCCACAATGCGCCATCCTGATACGCATAGGCGGAACCGCATTTGGGGCACTTAACGTCACTATCCATCATCAACCTCGTTGTTATGGAGTGTCCTAAAGCACGGATCCTGCGCCTCTCCTACCCCTGACGGGCCCGGACGCGTGGCTTAGCGTGTTACTGTTTGTCTGACGTGCGGCCTGTCCACAGCCAGAGTGCGAGCGGCGGCACAAAGAAATACAGAGCAACCGCTACAATCAGCAGCCGCAGTTCAAACAGCAAATCCGTATGCAAAATGCTGCGGCAGAAAATATTGGCCAGCCCCAGCATCAGGACGACGCAGGCAAACCCGCCCAGATTGGCCAGAAAAGACCGCCCGGCATTAATCTGCACAAGGGTTCTGAACACCACGCCACCCGGTTGCTGTTTGTTCATGGCTTTTCCTTTTGGTTCTGCTTTGTGTGTTTCTCTTAAGCGCCTGCCGTCGGGAAGTCACTGACCGATCTGGGAAACGCTGCCCCTAGAAACCCAGTCGCCGATGCATTTCCGCCACCAGTTCCGAAGTATCATCCAGCGGCGTGACAGCCCATGGTGCCAGACCTTGCGCGGATACATCATCATCCAGCATCCGGATGCGCCCCGCTGCTTCCAGTCCTTGCAGGAAGCGGGTAATCCGCCGGGAGCGGCCCGGCAGAGGGAACACAAACACGCTGGCCGGTCCGGCCACAGCTTCGGACACCATGGAGACACTATCCATGGTCACCACAAGGCTGTCCGCACAGGCCACCAATCCCCGATAAGGATTGTCTCCCTCGCCATTCCAGACCGTGCCCCCTGCGCCTTCTACCAGGTCCGTCAGCACTCGCAGGGCATCCGGGTCCGTCCGGCGGGAGGGCGTGACAATCAGGCTTCCGCCCTGCTGCCTTACAGCCTGCGCCAGCAGCGCCCCCAGCTTACGGGCTTCCGGCACGCCAAACTTAAACCGCCCGTTGGAGCCACCCACCAGCCCGGCAATCAGCGGGCGCGGGAGACCAGCAAAACGCAGCATCCATTCTTGCCGTGCCTGCGCCAACACCTCCGGCGTCAGTCCATGCAGAGCCGTGCGGCCCAGCAGCACATTGGGGCCGGAAATTTCGTCATGCTCACACGCCACAATCAGATCAAACCGCTCCAGAGACTGACGCGGATTTTGCACCTGCACCACAGGGCGGCCCGGCGCACGCAAGGCCGCGCCAATCGCACCACCTTTGCCACCAATGCTGATCACCACATTCGCCTGCGCCAGTTCCGGCATGGGCCCCAATAACGCGCCGGAGGCTGTGCGCAGAAAAGGACGCGCCAGGACCGGCGGACCGGCGAGCATCAGACGTGCCAGACGACCGGGGCTGACAGCCTGAAAGCAGCTTTCCCACCCGGCCCGGCTTGCCAGCCCCAGAGCCTGAGAGCGCATCCCGGCAAAATCTTCTCCCACCACCAGAGCGGAGACAGGGTTTGAACCCGGCACCTTTCCGGCATATACGTCTTCAGCCATCAGGCTCCCCTGCTTTTTTTCGTTTCAAACCCGGTCAGGACGGATACCACACAGCATGTCCAACAGCTTTGAGGCAATGGGCCTTCTGCCGTCTTTGTGCACATGGGCCGCACAAGCAGGCATGGAAGAGCCGACGCCTATCCAGCAAGCCGCCATTCCCGCAGCCCTTGCGCAGAAAGATATTCTGGCCATTGCCCCAACGGGCACGGGCAAAACCGCCGCCTATGCCCTGCCGATGCTGCAACAGCTTCTGGAAAGCAAACGCGCGCAGGATGTGCTGGTACTGGTGCCCACGCGAGAGCTGGCCTTGCAGACAGCCCGTGTGTTCCGCACCTGTCTGGGTCAAAAAGCCGATAATTCCCGCCAGAAAGCAGGCACCGTTGCCGTCGTGCCGCTTTATGGTGGCGCAGACAGAGCGCATCAGGCCGAGCGCCTGCTGCATGACGGCCCGCGCGTGCTGATTGCCACCCCCGGCCGCCTGCTGGATTTTGCCGATGGCGGGGAAATTATGCTCGCCTCCTGTACCCGCGTGGTGATGGATGAAGGGGACCGTCTGTTCTCCCCCGAGTTTTTTGAAGAAAGTGCGGCGATTGTCAGCCAGCTGCCGCCTGTCCGGCAGACGCTGTTTTTCTCCGCAACGCTACCAGCAGCCCTCAAACAGACTGTGCAGCAACTCCTGCGGCGGCCAGAAGAAATCCACATTACCCGTGCGGCAGAAAAGCGCGGTCCCATTCGTCAGGGCGCACTCTTTATAGAGCCTGCACAAAAAACCGGTTTCCTGCGACAGTTCTTCATGCGGGACCGCACCAACCGGGCGATTGTTTTCGTCAAAACCAAAGCCGAAGCGGATCAACTGGCCGCAACGCTCAAAAAAGCCCGCGTTCAGGCTGCCCCGCTGCATGCCGATCTCTCTCAGGCTCAGCGCAACGCAACAGTGGCCAGCTTTGCAGCCGGCAAAATTCTGGTGCTGGTAGCGACCGACATTGCCGCTCGCGGGCTAGATCTGCCCTCCGTGAAAAACGTGGTGAATTATGATCCGCCAGATCAGCCGGAAGCCTACCTGCACCGTATCGGCCGCACAGGCCGGGGTAACCAGACCGGTTCGGCTCTGACGCTGTGCTCGGCAGCCGAGCGTAAAAAGCTGCGTCAGATTGAACTGGGCGCGTCCGTCCGCCTGCGTATTCTCTCGCAGGAACAGGCGCTGCCGGACGCTGCGGAACCTAAACAGGCATCCGGAACGCCACGCGGCGGAAAACCCGCTCCTCGTCGCACATCCGGCACTTGAACGCAGGCCCAAAACAGTGGACCATAATCTCATGATTTGCACGAAGAGCGCCCGATGAGCACACGTCAGACTGACCTAGGCCCGGTTCATATTTATGTCTGCCATCATGCTGCGGGCATTACGTTTGAAGATGACGTGTTTCGCCCCATTCAGGTGGGCCGGGCTCTGGCCAATACGCACCTGCCCATCCGGGGGGATGACACGGGCGACACGATTTCCAGCAAAAACCGGGAATATTGTGAGCTGACAGCCCTGTACTGGGCCTGGAAAAATGACCCGGATGCCGCATGGATCGGCTTCATGCATTATCGGCGGTTTCTGGATTTTKCGTGCACAGGCCTCAAGACCGACCAGTTTGGCTGCATTACCCTGCAGGACATGACGCCCCAGACACTGAAGCAGATGGGCCTGAACGCCGCCACGGTCCGCAAGACGATTGAAAACACGCCCAATGCCTGCGCCATTCTCCCAGAGAAGTGGTCCGTGCGGAATGTCGGCTTTACGTCGTTCTACCAGCATTATGTGGAAGCCGATTACCACTTCGCGCATGATCTGGCTCTGACCCGCGCCGTGATTGCCGACCTGTACCCGGATGATCTCCCCGCGTTTGATACGGTCATGGCGGCGGATGAGGGCTACTTCACCAATGTCTTTGTCTTCCGGCGGGACCTGTTTGACACCTATTGTACGTGGCTGTTCGCCATTCTCTCAGAAGTGGAAAATAGGGCCGACCTGACCAATTACTCCGCACAGGCGCGCCGGATTTATGGCTATCTTGGCGAGCGGCTGTTCAATGTGTTCATGGCCTCCCCGCATGTGCCCAAAGAGGGCGTGATTGAACGCGCACGCTGCTTCTTTGAAAACACAAAAACCGGCAAGGAGGTCATCCTCCCCAAAAGCCCGCCAGCCCCGGCGGCAAACGCCGTTACCATTGTCACCGCTGCGGATGAAAATTTTGTTCCGCATCTGGCCGCGTTGCTGGAATCCATCAAGGCCTCCTTCAACCGGGACCATTTTCTGGAACTGGTTGTGCTGGATGGGGGTATTCCGCCCCTTAAGCGCAATCTTCTCAAACGGCAGTTCCATATAGACCTGCCCGCCAGCAAAGGCAGCCTGACCTTTCTGGATTGCCAGCATATGTATCGCGGCATTAGCACGCATATGCATTTCTCGCCGGCCACGTTCTACCGGCTCTCGCTGGGGCAGCTTCTCCAGCACCATCCGCGCGCCCTTTATATTGATTGCGACACCATTGTTCTGGCCGACCTGTGCCGCCTGTGGGACACACCGCTGAATGGCGCAGTGATTGCAGCAACACCGGACCTGATCATGAAGAATTTCGTGAACGCAGGTATCCGCTCCATGGAAGAAACCGGCGCACTCCCCGCCAGCCGCTATCTGAGCGAATATCTGGGGCTGCAGGGCCGGGGCGATGCCTATTTTCAGGCCGGTGTCATCCTGTTTGATCTTGATGCCTTCCGGGCCGCCAATATTTCCAATGCCGCCATCAGGGATCTGAGCAACCGGCGCTACTGGTTCCTTGATCAGGATATTCTGAACAAATATCTGATCGGCAAAGTCAAAATGCTGGATACGTCATGGAACTGTGTAAACAGCATCCGCGAGATCTTCCCGCATCTGAATGCCGACTGGCGCGCCAAGGTTCTGGAAGACCTCAAAAACCCGAAAATTGTGCATTATGCCGGGTATGAAGCCAAACCCTGGAACAACCGCAACGCGCCTCTGAGCTTCTTCTATTGGTTCTTCCTGCGGAAAACCTTCTGGTATGAAGCCATTTTCCATGGCGGCACGGCCCCGGGGGATGAACCGGCCCCCTTCCGGCACAGCCTGTTGCGCCGAGTGCTGACACGGGGCTGGCATCTCCTGCCGCGCCCCCTACGCAGACCTTTGTCCGGGGTTGCGTCACGCATCAAGCAAGCGTTGTAAGGCCCGATATGCCTTCTCAACCTGCTCCATCAGCCGGACAAAATTTATGCAAGGTGACAGCCGTCATTGTCACCTGCAACCGGCTACCCATGCTCAAAACAGTTCTGGAGCACACGCTCGCACAGAATTTTTCAGCCGTGGTGGTGGTCAATAACGCCAGTCAGGATGGCACGCGGGACTGGCTGGAAACCCAGATGGACCCGCGCCTGCATTGCGTGCATGAAACCGTAAACAGCGGTGGTGCAGGCGGATTTGCACGCGGCATGGACTATGCCGCCCGCCAGACAGACTGTGACTGGCTTGTCTGTTTTGATGATGATGCCTGGCCGCAGCCTGACGCCCTCAGAATCTTTCAATCCTTGCCGTTGCCCCCTACGGTGGGCGGGGTAGCCGCCGCAGTCTATTTCCCCAACGGGACCGTATGCGACATGAATCGCCCCGGTCTGAACCCGTTTGCCAGTATTGGGAAATTTTGCAGCCTTCTGAAAAGCCGCAGACGTACCTTTGCCATAGATCCAGCCGCCTACCAGCAGACCAAACCTTTGCCAGTCGATTATGCATCCTTTGTGGGCTTTTTTGTGCGTGCCGCTCTGGTGCGTGGCCCGCTGGGATTGCCGCAGAAAGACCTGTTCATCTATGCGGATGATATTCTCTACGCATGGAAGTTACGCAGTCTCGGCCTGAAAATTTTGTTTGTACCGGCCATCCGGTTTTCTCATGACTGCAAGACCACTGTCAGCTTTGCGCGCAACCGGTGGAAAATCTACTACATCGTCAGAAACCGAATTCTTTTTTACAAGAAAATTGCCGGATGGCTTTTCCTGCCGTTTGCCCCACTGCTGCTCCTCAGCACGCTGAAGCTTTACTGGAAAAACCGGACAACTCCACGTATCCGCTCCCTGATGCTCGCTGGCCTGCGGGACGGTTTGCGCAATGATACCAGCCGCGCACATACCAACATTGTGACCCTTGCCGACGAGTCCTGAGACAGATGGGATTGCAGCATGAGCCAAGGGGGATAATACTTCCTCCGCCATGCTGTGTCTTACCCCCTCATCTGGCGAAAACGCCCTCCTGATTTTCGGCTGCATAACAGGCTGGGTTTCGTCATGAGTTGTGCGTCCCGCCGCCAGAACACGCAACAGGGACGCATCCGTCTTCGTACCCTCTCAGAAACACTCCCCCCGCCGCAGCTTCCCCTGCCGCATTTTGATATCGCCCTCCCGCCGCCGGATCTCAGCCACTGGCAAGAGGGAAATTGCGGTATTCCCGGCGCCTATCATTTTGAAGCCACACACCCCGGCCCGCACGTCGCGATAACAGCACTCATGCATGGCAATGAATATGCCGGGGCCTATGCGCTGGATCATCTTCTGACCCACGCCGTTCGTCCGGAACGGGGCCGACTCACTCTGATTTTTCTGAATCTGGACGCCTATGCGCGGTTTGACCCGTGCCGCCCGACCCTGTCCCGCTTTATTGATGAGGACATGAACCGGCTTTGGCAGCCAGACCTCATTGCCTCGGCACATACATCGCATGAAATGGACCGTGTGCGCGCCGTAGCACCAATCCTCAACACGGTTGATGCCCTGCTGGATCTGCATTCCATGCTGTGGCCGGCAGACCCACTTTTTTTGAGCAACATGACAGAAAAAAGCCGCGTGCTGGCCTCAGCACTTTCGGCTTTTCAAACCCCTCCGCCGCTGGTGGTGCAGGATAGTGGGCATGAGGATGGCCCCCGGCTGATTGATTACGTGCGCTTTGCCTCCAACCGCACAACCGCCAAAGCCTGCCTGCTGGAAGCCGGTCAGCACTGGCAACCCGCAGCCGCCACACTGGCTCTGAGCGTCTGTCAGACTCTTCTGGAACAGATGGGCACCGTCTCGCCAAGTGGCAGCACCAACAGCACAGCTAGCCGCCAGAAGGTGCGGCATGTCACGGTGACAGATAACGTACAGGCTCTCACGCCCCGTTTTGTATTTGTCAAAACGTTTCGCAGTGGCGATATTATTAAAAAAGCGGGAACTTTGCTGGCATTTGACGGATCTGAAGAAATCAGAACCCCTTATGATAACTGCCTGCTGGTCATGCCCAACCTCAGGCCGATGCGCGGGCATACCGCAGTGCGGCTGGCCCGCTATACCTGAAGAACCCTGAGGCCGGGGCCGAAACCCCCGCCTCAGAATTCCAGAGTTTAGCGGTTATAGATCGGGAAGCGGGCGCAGAGTTCACGCACGCGCTCATGCACGGCGTTTTCAACTGCGGCATCACCTTCCCCGCCGGAAGCGGCGAGAGCGGTCAGCACTTCGTCAATCATTTCGCCAATCTGGCGGAACTCCGCTTCACGGAAGCCACGGGCCGTTGCTGCCGGGCTGCCCAGACGCACACCGGAGGTGATGGCAGGTTTTTCCGGGTCAAACGGGATGGCGTTCTTGTTGGCGGTAATGCCTGCGCGTTCCAGAGCGTGCTCGGCAGCTTTACCGGTCACTTTCTTGGGCCGCAGATCAACCAGCAGCAGGTGCGAGTCCGTGCCACCCGTCACAATATCAAACCCACGTTCCACCAGAACTTCGGCCAGAACATTGGCGTTCTTCTGGACGGCTTTCTGGTATTCCTTAAATTCCGGCTGAAGCGCTTCACCAAAGGCCACGGCCTTACCGGCGATCACATGCATCAGCGGGCCACCCTGCAGACCGGGGAACACAGCGGAATTGATCTTCTTGGCCAGTGCTTCATCGTTGGTCAGGATCAGACCACCACGCGGGCCACGCAGAGTTTTATGCGTGGTGGAGGTCACCACATGCGCATGCTCAAGCGGGTTCGGATACAGGCCAGCGGCCACCAGACCAGCAAAATGAGCCATATCGACCATCAGGAACGCGCCAACTTCATCCGCAATACGGCGGAAGCGGGCGAAATCGATGATGCGCGGATACGCAGACCCACCAGCCACAATCAGGGTCGGTTTGGTCTCACGAGCCAGACGCTCCATTTCCTCGTAGTCCAGCAGGCCGTCGTCTTTGCGCACGCCATACTGGACAGCGTTGAACCATTTGCCGGAATAGTTCGGGGCAGCACCGTGCGTCAGGTGGCCACCAGCTGCCAGACTCATGCCCAGAATGGTGTCACCCGGTTTGGACAGCGCCATGAAGGCGGCCTGATTGGCATTGGCGCCGGAGTGCGGCTGCACGTTGGCAAAGCCTGCGCCAAATAGGGTTTTAACGCGCTCAATAGCCAGTACTTCGATCTTATCGACCTCGGAGCACCCGCCATAATAACGGCGGCCGGGGTAGCCCTCCGCATATTTGTTGGTCAGTACGCTGCCCTGAGCCTGCAACACGGCTTCAGACACCATGTTTTCGCTGGCAATCAGTTCAATGCCGTCCTGCTGCCGCTTCAGCTCACTGGCGAGCGCTGCTGCAACATCCGGATCCGTCTTTGTAACCGGCGCATGAAAAAAACGATCCAGATCCGTCTGGCTCATCAGGAGCTCCTCATTTCATCTCGTTCAACCGGCCTGTGCACTGTCCTGTAAGTGCCAGGCCGTTCGTTACGTTTAAAACACATCTTGCTAAGAGAGATACTCTAACCTCTCTATGGGACGAAGACCACCAATTGCTCTATACGTCGTTTTCTTCACGGTCGAGACAGGAGAGAAAAGTCTATGACGCAAAGGCCTGCATCTTCCGCAGCGTCATTCATTACGCGCTGCATGCCTTTGGATAAGCTGGAATCCTCGCAAGGCCTCAAGCGTGTTCTTGGTCCGGGCAGCCTTGTTGCCCTTGGCGTGGGGGCTACCATTGGCGCTGGCCTTTTCTCTCTGACAGGCATTGCCGCGTCTGAAAATGCCGGACCGGCCGTTATCCTCTCGTTCCTGATTGCGGCCATAGCCTGCGGATTCGCAGGGCTGTGCTACAGTGAACTCGCCAGCATGATCCCCATTGCCGGCAGCGCCTACACCTACGCCTACGTCACGCTGGGTGAGCTGATGGCGTGGATCATCGGCTGGGATCTGGTTCTGGAATACGCAGTGGGTGCCGCTACGGTGGCGGTCAGTTGGTCACGCTATGTGGTCTCGTTGCTGGATTCGTGGGGCCTTGTGCTGCCTCCACGCCTGACAGCCTCCCCTTTTGAGACCGTGCAGATGCCAGACGGCAGCCTGACAGTCGGGCTAATGAACCTGCCTGCCGTCTTCATCATCGGGCTGGTCTCCATGATCCTCATCCGCGGCATCTCCCAGTCTGCCAAGGTCAATGCCGTCATCGTCGTCATCAAGCTGCTGGTGATTGCTGCCTTTATCGGGTTTGGCATTTCCTACATCCACCCGGCCAACTACCACCCCTTCATCCCGCCGAATGACGGCACGTTCGGCCATTATGGCTGGTCTGGCATCATGCGGGCCGCTGGCACGATCTTCTTCGCCTATGTCGGGTTTGATGCGGTTTCCACCACAGCGCAGGAAACCAAGAACCCGGCGCGGGATATGCCCATCGGCATTCTGGGCAGCCTGCTGGTCTGCTCGCTGGCCTATATCGCGTTCTCCTTCGTCATGACCGGTCTGGTCAATTACAAGGACATGCTGGGTGATGCCGCCCCGGTTGCCACCGCCATTAACCGCACGCCCTACCACTGGCTGCAACTGGCAGTAAAAATCGGCATTATCTGCGGCTTTACCTCTGTGCTCATGGGCATGCTGCTGGGCCAGAGCCGGGTGTTTTTTGCGATGTCACGAGACGGCCTGCTGCCGCCCATGTTCAGCCGCACGCATCCGAAGTTCCAGACGCCCTGGCTGTCCAACATCTTCTTCATGATCATCACCTGCCTGCTCAGCGCCTTTCTGCCCATTTCCGACCTTGGGCATATGACGTCCATCGGCACTCTGCTGGCCTTTGTGCTGGTCTGTGCGGGCGTGATGGTGCTGCGCCGCAAATCTCCGGATGCTCCCCGCGCCTTCCGCGTACCGGGCGGGGATCTCATCCCTGTGCTGGGCATTCTCAGCTGCTCCGCCGTCATGATCTCACTGGACAAGCTGACATGGATCCGGCTGGTCGTGTGGCTGGCCATCGGCATGGCCATCTATCTGGGTTACGGGCGCTATCGCAGCGTTCTTGCGCGGTCCTGACCCCCGCGCGCATGGGGTTGCATAACGCGGGAAGCGGCGCATACTCGCTTCCCGCTGTTCACCCCCGTCGGGTTTCTGCCTGATCTGGCCTCGCATTGCCCGGCCCATCAGGCCCGCCCGACACGCAATGGAGATCCCGCCCATGCTGGCTGGTCGCTTCCCTCAGGCCCGCCCTCGCCGTAACCGGTTTGATGATTTCACGCGCAGACTGGTCGCTGAATCCTCTCTGGGCATCAACAATCTGATCTGGCCGATTTTCTTCATGGAGGGTACCAACTCCGTGACAGATGTGGCCTCCATGCCCGGCGTACAACGCGTCACGCTGGACCGACTTGCTGCCCATGTTGAACCTGCCGCCAAGCTGGGTATCCCCGCACTGGCCCTGTTCCCCATCACACCGCCTGAAGCCCGGAATGAAACAGGCTCTGAAGCCCTGAACCCGGACAACCTGATGTGCCGGGCCGCGCGCCTTCTGAAAAAAGAATTCCCCAATGTGGGTCTGATTGGCGACGTGGCGCTGGACCCCTACACCAGCCATGGTCATGACGGCATTATCCGGAATGGCTATGTGGTGAATGATGAGTCCGTCACCATTCTCGCTCAGCAGGCTGTTAATCAGGCTGCTGCCGGGGTGGATATCCTTGCTCCGTCCGACATGATGGACGGACGCATTGGCAGCTTCCGCACGGAACTGGACAAGAACGGGTTTGTTGATACCCGCATCATGTCCTACGCCGCCAAATATGCCAGCGCCTTCTACGGTCCGTTCCGTGATGCTCTGGGCTCCGGCGACCTGCTGAAAGGCGACAAGAAAACCTACCAGATGGACCCCGCCAACAGCGATGAAGCTCTGCGTGAAGTGGAGATGGATATTGCCGAGGGTGCGGACATGGTCATGGTCAAGCCGGGCCTGCCGTATCTGGACATCATCCGCCGCGTGCGGGACACGTTTGCCGTGCCGACCTTCGCTTATCAGGTCTCCGGTGAGTATGCGATGCTGATGGCCGCCATCCAGAATGGCTGGCTGGACCATGAGCGCGCTGTAATGGAAAGCCTGCTGGCCTTCCGCCGCGCTGGTGCACATGGCGTGCTGACGTACTTTGCGATTGAAGCCGCAGAGCGCATCAAACAGACATACGGCGTCTGAACAGCAGCCGAAGCCCCGCGCTTCGGCTTCCGCCCGCATCGCCTTTCTGTGAAACCTCTTTTGGCCGGAAAGCCAGTGCGTTACGGGCGGCGTTCCTGTTACAGTCTGGCAGGCTGTTTGTTTTACCAGCCTGCCACTCCTTTTCCGGACATGACGTATGGTTTCTACACTGCGGCAATCGCAGTTTTTCTACACCACAGCGCCCCAGCCCTGCCCTTATCTACCGGGACAGATGGAGCGGAAGGTGATTGCGGATCTGGCCGTCCCCAATGCGGACGCCCTGCATAACCGCCTCTCCCGCGCCGGGTTCCGGCGCAGCCATACGCTGGCTTATGCGCCTGTGTGCGCCACCTGTTCGGCCTGCACGCCTATCCGCATTCCCGTGCATCGCTTTGAACCCGACCGCACGCAGCGGCGCACCCTGCGTCACAATGCCGATTTGCAGGCCAAACGTCTCCCGCCCATCACCACGCCCGAACAATACGCCCTCTTCCGCCGCTATCAGACAGCACGCCATACGGACGGTGACATGGCCACCATGACGGGAGAAGACTATCGCAGCATGGTGGAAGACACACCCGTGGAAACCATGCTGTTTGAATTTCGAACAGAAGCGGGTGAACTGATGATTGTCAGCCTGATTGACCGGCTGGAAGATGGGCTGTCGGCTGTCTACAGCTTTTACAATCCGGACCTGCCCCGTCGTTCACTCGGTAGTCTGGCCG
This sequence comes from Acetobacter sp. P5B1, assembly GCF_018811985.1. Classification (NCBI taxonomy): domain Bacteria; kingdom Pseudomonadati; phylum Pseudomonadota; class Alphaproteobacteria; order Acetobacterales; family Acetobacteraceae; genus Acetobacter; species Acetobacter sp. P5B1. The sequence goes on from NZ_JACRVS010000007.1 coordinate 67,292, forward strand.
TGCTGTTCCTTATTGAGGAAACCGCACGCCTTGGCCTGCCTTACCTGTATCTGGGTTACTGGATTCAGAAAAGCCGGAAGATGTCCTACAAATCCCGCTTCCAGCCTGCCGAAATCCTGACCCACGGCGTCTGGCACACGCTGGATGCTGAGGCGTAATACTCCTGTTCAGGCTTTCTTGAGCGCCCAGGAGGGGGCTTCCTTACCCACAGCGGCGCGTTTCCCTACCCAGGTCTGAAGGTCAGCAAACGGACGCAGGCGCACGTTGCCGGGCCATAGCAGACCATCCTCAGCTTTAAAGACGACCGCATTCTTCAGGGACTCACTGGCTTTGGCATATTTCTGCAAGCCGACTCCCAGACCACGCCCCATGACCGGCAGTTGCTCCAGCGGGAAAATCAGGAAGCGGCGGTTACTGCCCAGCACGGCAACCTGATCACCTTCTGCAGGCACGCAGAGCTGTGCGCTTTCCTCGCCCTTCAGGTTGAGCACCTGACGGCCTGAACGCTTTTCCGCCACCATGCTCTCTTCGTCCACCAACATGCCGCGCCCGGCGCTGGAAGCGACAAGGCGACGCGCACCGGCCTGCACCGGGAACACGGTAATCACGTCTTCATCGTTCGAGAGATCAAACAGCAGACGCACTGGCTGGCCATCGCCACGCCCTCGCGGCAGGTCCGCGCCTTTCACGGTAAAGGCGCGCCCATCAGTGCCGAAGAAGCACAATTTATCTGTGCTCTGGCAAGGCACCGCAAGGCGCAACCCGTCGCCTTCCTTGAACTTCTGGTTCTCCAGATCAACAGCATGACCTTTCACAGCCCGCACCCAGCCTTTCTGAGACAGGATGAGGGTCAGAGGCTCACGCTCCACCGTTTCCACTACGGAGATATCAATGGGGGCCGGAGCGGACTGGAGCGTGCTGCGCCGTTTGCCCAGCTGACCTTGCCCGAATTTCTTGACCATGCCCTCAAGTTCACGCCCGATACGGGACCAGCGCTTCTTCTCGTCACCCAGCAGCGTTTCCAGTTCGGCCTTCTCGGCTGAAAGCGCGTCATGCTCCTTGCGGATTTCCAGCTCTTCCAGCCGGCGCAGGCTCCGCAGCCGCATATTGAGCACAGACTCGGCCTGCAGATCGGTCAGTGAGAACGTGGCAATCAGGCTGGCCTTCGCATCATCCTCTTCACGAATAATGCGAATGACCTCATCCAGATTCAGATAAACTGCCAGGAAACCTGCCAGAATTTCCAGCCGACGCAGGACAGCGTCCAGACGGTGGCGGCTCCGACGCTCCAGCACCACATGGCGATGGTCCAGCCAGGCACGCAGAACGTCTTTCAGGCCCATAACACCCGGTGCGCGGTCCGCGCTCAGCACGTTCATGTTCAGCGGGAAGCGGCTTTCCAACGTGGTCGCCCGGAAGAGGGTTTCCATCAGCACTTCTGGCTCAATGCCGCGTGTTTTTGGCTCCAGAACCAGACGGATTTCATCCGTGCTTTCATCCCGAATGTCGCCCAGAAGCGGCAGCCTCTTCTGCTCCAGAAGATCGGCAATCTGCTCAATGAGACGAGATTTCTGCACCTGATACGGAATTTCGGTGACAATAATCTGCCAGGTGCCAAAACGCCCCTGTTCGACTTCCCACCGCGCCCGCATGCGGAAGCCACCACGCCCTGTCTCATAGGCTTTCAGAATGGCATCCGAATCTTCAACAATCAGGCCACCGGTCGGGAAGTCCGGCCCCGGCATCAACGCCAGCAGTTCAGCCGTGGTGCTTTCTGGTTTACGGGCCAGCAGTGCAGCAGCCGCACAGACTTCGGCAGCATTATGCGGCGGAATGCTGGTGGCCATCCCCACAGCAATCCCGGCCGCACCATTGGCCAGCAGGTTCGGGAAAGCCGCCGGCAGCACAACCGGTTCCTGCTCTTCACCATCATAGGTCGGGCGGAAATCGACGGCATCATCTTCAATACCGTCCAGCAGAGCCTTGGCGACTTCGGTCAGCCGCGCTTCCGTGTATCGCATGGCGGCGGCGTTATCGCCGTCAATGGAACCGAAGTTCCCCTGCCCTTCGACCAGCGGGTAGCGAGCGGCAAATTCCTGCGCCAGACGGACAAGCGCCTCATAAACCGAGGCATCCCCATGCGGATGGAATTTACCAATAACGTCACCCACCACACGGGCGCATTTCTTAAAGCCGGAGGACGGGTCCAGCTTGAGCTGGTGCATGGCGTAAACAAGCCGGCGATGCACCGGCTTGAGGCCATCCCGCACGTCAGGCAGCGAGCGCGACATGATGGTGGACAGCGCATAGGCCAGATACCGTTCACTGAGCGCATCCGCCAGCTTGGTATCCTCAATATGGCCTTCAAATGTCTCGCTCATTTCCTGCTCCCCAGACCCAATGCCGGCTCTCATACAGCCTGAGACATAACGCTGTGACGCGTTTTGTTCTAGTCTCCTTCTTCTTCAGACGTCTCATTCGGCTGTCCGGCAAGACGCGCCACACGATCCACCAGCCGCTCCCGCGCCGCAGGCAGGGGACGATGCCGCTGCCCGAAGGCGTCCCGCGCCAGAAAATGACCTGTCAGCCGCAACCCGGCCAGCCAGTCCTCCGGTGTGCCGGTTTCCTCCTCAGACAGCAGAAAGGACGGAAGCGGCAAAAGCCTGTCTTTCCATTCCCCGGCACCGTCTTCAGACACCGCTTTTCCTGTTTTGGGGGATACATAGGCGAGGCCCGTTGTGGCGCCTGTCACTGCGCAGGCGGAAAAATCGAGACCAAAGCCAAGTTCCGTCAGCAAAGCGCATTCCCAGCGCACCACATCCGGCAGCCCTTCCCGCTCGGACACGGCGGGGTCAAACCCCAGAAAACTGAGAAGTTTTACCGTTTTGGCAAACAGTATCGGGCACGGCTCACCTTCCGGTAAAGCCGCATCGGCCAGCACACAGACGGACTGGACCATGGCCAGCGTGAGCGGCGCATCCAGCAACCGGAAGCCGCAGCCATACAGTAATTCACCCGAAAGCCGGACGATGCCGCCGGCAGAGCGAGCCTGAAAACGGGTTTTAACCAGATTTCCCGGCTGCCATAACGCGCTGCCTGCACGGGATCTGGCCCCATAAACCACACCGCGCACCAGCCCGTTTTCTTCTGTCAGCACATGCACACGGGCGTTATTTTCGCCCAGCAAGGCCGCAGAAAGCACAAGGACGGGAGCCTCCCTGTCGAAGGAAGTCCCGCCCTGTTGCATCATCGTGCAGAAACGCCTGACTTAGACGCCGGAAACCTTGGCCACTTCAGCAGCAAAGTCGTCGGCTTCTTTTTCAATGCCTTCGCCCAGCTGGAAGCGGTCAAAGCCAACCAGCTTCACGCCAGCTTTCTCCAGAACTTTCTTCACGCGGCTTTCACCGTCATGCACCCACACCTGCTCCAGAAGAACAACTTCTTCATAGAACTTGCGGATACGACCTTCGACCATCTTTTCGATGATGGCTTCCGGCTTGCCGGAGTCTTTCGCTTGGTCGATCAGCACAGCGCGTTCACGCTCAACTTCAGCCTGATCAAGGCTGGTCACGTCCAGAGCGGACGGACGCGTTGCAGCAACATGCATGCCAATCTGACGGCCGAGCTGGGTAATGGCGTCAGAAGCAGACGGAGCTTCCAGAGCAGCCAGAACACCAATCTTGCCAACGCCCGGGCGCAGGGCACCGTGCACATACGTTGCCACAACGCCAGACGGCACCGTGAACACGCGAGCACGACGCAGGGACATGTTCTCACCAATGGTGGCGATCAGGTGCGTCAGTTCGTCAGCAACGGTGCGGCCGCTGGCCAGCGTTGCTGCCTTGATAGCTTCCAGATCGTCACCGACCTTAAGAGCAACCTGAGCAACAGATTCAACAAAGCTCTGGAACGCTTCGTTACGGGCCACAAAGTCCGTCTCGGCGTTCACTTCAACCATGGCTGCTTTTTTGTCTTCGGATGCAACAGCAACCAGACCTTCAGCAGCGGTACGGCCGGACTTCTTGGCAGCAGCAGCAAGGCCCTTGGTGCGCAGCCAGTCAACGGCACCTTCAATTTCACCGTTGGACTCGTTCAGAGCCTTTTTGCAGTCCATCATGCCTGCGCCCGTTTTTTCGCGCAGTTCTTTGACCAGTGCAGCGGTAATGGCCGCCATAGTTCATCTCCTTAAAAACCGGAACGCGCCCCTGAGGGCGCGCACAGGGCTGTCATGCCTGTGTGCAGGCATCTATCGTATCTGAAAAACCGGCCCGGCAGATCATGCGCGGGCCGGCCAGCAAAACTTTAGTTTGCAGCAGGTGCCGGAGCAGCAGCAGCTTCAGGCGCTGCAGCCGGAACTTCTGCTTCCAGAGCCGGGTCAACCGGCAGTTCTTCAGCAGCACCGAAATCCTGGCCAGAAGCGCCCAGTTCAGCGGAGATCCCGTCCAGAACGGAAGAGGAGACCAGATCGCAATACAGGGAGATGGCGCGGATGGCGTCATCGTTACCCGGAACCGGGAAGGTCACGCCCTTGGGGTCGGAGTTGCTGTCCAGAATCGCCACAACCGGAATGCCCAGCTTGTTGGCTTCTTCAACAGCCAGCTTTTCCTTGTTGGTGTCGATGATGAACAGGATGTCGGGCAGACCGCCCATTTCCTTGATCCCGCCGAGGGAACGTTCGAGCTTGTCACGTGCGCGGGTCAGCTCAAGAATTTCTTTCTTGGTCAGACCGGACGTGCCGCCGTCCAGCGTTTCTTCAATCTGGCGCAGACGCTTGATGGAACCCGTAATGGTCTTCCAGTTCGTCAGCATGCCACCCAGCCAGCGGTGGTTGACGTAATACTGACCGCAGCGCTTTGCAGCTTCAGCAATCGGTTCTGCAGCGGCGCGCTTGGTGCCAACAAACAGAACGCGGCCACCACCGGCAACAGTATTGCGGATTGCCTGCAGGGCGCGGTCAAGCAGGCCAACAGTCTGCTGAAGGTCGATGATGTGGACCTGGTTACGCACACCGAAGAGGTATGGCTCCATCCGCGGGTTCCAGCGGCGGGTGTGGTGACCGAAGTGAACACCAGCTTCAAGCAGCTGGCGGAGTGTGAAATCTGGCATCGCCATGGGGCGTATTCCTACCTTATCTGGTTAATCCTCCGCGAAGCACGGCCCCTTTACTGTTCAGGGCACCAGAAGGTGTATGGCTTCGCGTGCGTAGTCCCGGCCTGGGCCAAGCGATGCCGATATGGCGGTTTTYGCTGGCCCTTGCAAGGCAAAAATGCGGGTTATCAGCCCTCTTTGACAGGTTTGGCGTTTGCGTTGGGCACGCCTTTGCGGGCCAGAAGAGCCCGCAGAGCCTTCACAATAGGGAAGACTTCAATATTGTGGTCGCCCCCAAGCTCACGCCAGGCCTTCTGTTCCAGTTCCACAATTTCACGGTCTTCTTCAAAGATACGGTGCGTGAAGATCCCCAGAACCGGCCAGGCCATATCCAGCAAAAAGCCCCATTTGGGCTTTTTGACGGAGAGCAGACCAAACGTCTGGGTGCCCAGCTGGTCAGACCCGAGCGGCACATAGGCCACCCACAGGTCCATCACCAGATCACCATCTTTGTCATGAATTTGCAGAGTCTGGTACGGGTAGGTGGTGCGGATGGAGACAATTTCCTCCACCGGCTGTTCCTGCCCTTCAATCTCACGATGCTTGCCGAAAATCAGGGCTTCGGCCAGCGGCTGATTGCCACCCTTACGGGCAAAGCTATACCGGGCTTCCTGAAAATTCTCGCCCTTGTCCTGCCCCATGAAGCGGGCCGTGATGGACCCCATCTGCCGCCGATGCAGGAACTGATGGTTCATGTCCATCAGGTTTTCATGCATGAAGGTGTAGTGGCATTTCAGACGCGGATGGAAACGGCGGGTCTTGAATTCCGGATTTTCAACCTGCGCGATATCAGGCATCGGCACGCTGTCCGCCAGAGCAGGGTCTCCGGGGAACACAAAAATCAGACCGCTTTTTTCCCGGCAGGGATAAGACTTAACAGGCCGCCCCACCCCTTCCTTATTAAGATAAGGCACCGTGACGCACTGGCCCGCACGGTCAAATGCCCAGCCATGATAGCAGCATTTGATGCAGTCACCCTCGACCTTCCCCTTACTCAGGGGCACCTGCCGATGGGCACAGCGGTCTTCCAACGCATAAACCGGACCATTTTCCGGACGAATCAAGGCAATGGGGTGCCCTGCATACCGGGCAGGAAAAGTCTTCCCCGGGCGCACCTTGTGCGACCACGCAATGGGGTACCAGAAATTCGGATCACAATCGATCTGCCGCAGATCATACTCCGGGGCAGAGACCTGTTCAGCCGGTTTTTCTTTGACTGCTTCTTCCTGCATGGGTCACCTCTCACATTACCAGAGGCGAATGCGCAAAAAACGGCACCACCTCACCGGGTCATGCCGTCTAGGATTGGTCTTTCCCCCAGGATCAGACAAGCCCCACCTCTGCATGCCAGATTAGCAAGGGGTTAGCGCATTATAAAGAAGGAGCCCTCTGCTCCACCGGGGAACAAAGGGCTCCAGAATATTTTTATTTAGGCGAATGCGGCAGGGGGTAGTGCTTACGGGGTTTGGTCGGCTGATCCGGCTTTTCGGTTTTGGGGCCCGGCGTTGTGGTGCCGCGGTTCGTCGTCGCGTCCTGACCATTGCCACCATTGGACGGCGGCTGCGTCCCGGGCTGTTCAGCCTCGGTACGGGGGTTGTTCCAGAGTTTATGAGACGGCTCGACCCGATTGCCGTTCTCGTCCTTGGCCGCAGGCGGCACCTTACCAACCTGAGACGCCGCAGAATTTGCGGTCGGCGCGCCGGGAACCGAATCACTCTGCGTTGTCTGCGCCAACGCAAGCGTCGGGGCCATCAGCATGGAAACAGCCAGAGTCATGGAATACAGTTTTGAAGACATGGGATATCCTCCCGTTCAAGATGTAGATACGCACTCCTGCCTCTAACGAGGCCTTTCCGGAAAGGTTGCCTTTCCTTATTTACAGAGCACACCTGCCAGAACGGAAAGGCGGCCTCACGCTCCCCCACATGCGGGCAGCGGTATGTCCAGCGCAGCACATAGCCTGCTCAGACCGGCCGCGGACTGCCGGACAGAGGCACCATCAAACGCCTTCACCTGTCGCACACTCAGACTGTTAATCAGGTAAAGTCCCTCTGCGGCCTTCAGTCGCGCCAGAGAGAGAGGATCTTCCCGCAACAGCCCCGCCTGCAACAGCACGGCCCGCGCAACTCCCGGCAATGCCCCCTCCCCCACCGAAGGCGTAAAAAACTCGTCCCCCTCCTGAATCACCACCGTGCTGATGGGGGTTTCCGCCACTCTTCCGCGCACGTTCAGCAACAGGGCTTCATCACACCCAGCCCGCATGGCCTCCTGCCGGGCCAGAATATTAGGCAGATAATTCAGGCTTTTCAGACGATTTAAGGGGGATAACTCATCACGCCGAATGGTTTGGCTTGTCATGAGGGAGACCGATGACACTGTTGCCTGCCCTGCCGTAGCCGTCATAAAAACGGTAGGTTCTCCCTGCTGTAGCGGCAAAAGCCCTCTCGGAGCCACACCCCGTGTGACTGTCAGACGGGCAGAGCCGTTTTGCACATCCGTTGCCAGCAAAAGCGCCTGCGCGGCCTGCGCCACTGTCACCGCATCAGGAACTGCCAGCCCAAGCACCGCTCCTCCATGCTGCAAACGCTGCATATGCAAATCCAGATGGCATACACGTCCATTGTGCACGCGGAGCGTTTCAAACAGGCCATCCCCCAGCGTCAGCCCACGGTCAGCCAGACTGACATGCGCCTGCGCAGCCTCACACAGATGCCCATTCAGCCAAACCAGACTCATGCCTCATCTCCAAAAAGTGCCCGGAAAGGAGCCAGTTTCAGGCGCATTTCTTCATATTCCTTTTGAGCGTCAGAAAGGATGGTAATCCCCCCACCTGCGGCCAGTGTCAGAGAGTCCGTTCTCCGGACAAGGGTTCGAATAATCACGGAACTTTCCAAACGACCATCTACCCCGACACAGAGCACGCTCCCGCAATAAGCCCCACGCGGAGAGGCTTCCAGTTCTTCAATAATTTCCATAGCCCGATGCTTGGGGGCGCCCGTCACAGAGCCGGGTGGCAGGGTAGCACGCAGCAGGTCAAACACATCCCGCCCGGCCTCCAGTTCTCCCCGCACTTCAGACACCAGATGATGCACATGGGCAAAGCGTTCCACCCTGAGAAATTCCGGCACGCTCATGCTCCCAACCCGCGCCACACGGCCGATATCATGCCGCATGAGGTCCACAATCATCAGGTTTTCAGCCCGTTCCTTGTCATCTGCGCTCAAACCAGCCGCAAAAGCGTCATCCTCTTCCGGCGTCTGCCCGCGCGGGGCTGTACCCTTGATGGGCCGGGATGTCACAACGCCCTGCGCGTCACACTGCAAAAACCGCTCCGGTGACGTGGAATGTAACGCGTATCCCGCCCCGCAGGACAAATACGCCCCAAAGGGGGCCGGAGCCTTCTGACGCAGAGCCAGATACAACGCCGTATTTGAAAATTCTTTTGGGAACGCAGAAAAACAGCGCCCCGTGATATTCACCTGAAAAATATCCCCGGCGGCGATATATGCTTTAGCGCGCTCTATGGCCTCGCAATACGATGCGCGGGACTGATCGAGACGCAACTGCACCCGAGGCACATCTGGCAAATCAACCGAGCCCTCAGGCACAGCCTCCCATGCCGTGATATGCGCCGTAACCTGCTGGTCCCCAGCGGTATCCTGATCCCCCTCCAACACAACGCCCGCGATAAACGCACGTTTTGAAAGACGATCCCACACAAAGGCATGATCGTAAAAACCGGAAGCCCAGTCCGGCTCATCCTGCGCAGAGTGACGGGGCGCAATATGTTCCAACTGCTGCCCGAGACCGTATCCTGCAAACCCGACCCATCCACCGGAAAATGGCAGCTCGGGCATTCCCTCTGGCCCATCTGCGCGGATAACAGCAGACGGCATGGCCTGCCGTAACCGGGCAAACAATGCATCTGGCGTAAAGGGAACAGGCGGTTCGGCATTCTGAAAAATCTGCCCACCCTGCACCACAAGAATCTGACGCGGCGTTCGGCAAAAAATCTGCCAGCGACTGCGGCCTTCTACCGGTCCGCCGCTATCCAGAAACGCACACCACGGCGCATCTCCCCATGCTGCAAACACAGCCTCTGGCTCACGCCAGGCCAGTTCCTTTACCCAGACCCGTGCCGTGACCATATGTTTTGCAACCTCAGACCTGTTCTACGCGGGAAATACCTTCCAGCATTTTGAGCCTTTGCCCCAGAAGCGGTGTAACCCGATACCCACCGCGCAAACGGATTTCCACATCACAGGTTTCTGCAACGCCCGGCAGCAGGACAATCCGGCTGGAACCGCCTTTCTGTTCAGTCAGAATTTCATTCAGGCGCGGTAACGCGCCTTCCTGCTCTACCCAAATCCGCAACTCACTTTTTGCCTGCGCTGCGGCCTGCTCAAGCTCCACAATATCCGTCGCTGTAATGCGCATTGCCTCGCCTTCCAGCTTCAGGTCCGCCGTCACCAAAACAGCAGTGCCAGCCGTAAGACTTTCACGCACACGGGTCAGAACTTCAGAAAACACGGTCACTTCACAGCCACCGGAGGAGTCTGAAAGCCGGACCCATGCCATCTTGTTGCCGGTGCGGGTCGGGCGTTCCTTACGGTCCACCACACAGCCCGCAATGCGCACACGGCCTACCCCGGCTTCCGCCGCTGAGAGCAGACCAGAACAGCGCGTCACATCCAGCCGACGCAGCACGGTGCCGTAGGAATCCAGCGGATGGGCCGTCATATGGAAGCCAATCGCTTCGGCTTCCATGGCCAGACGCTCGAACTCCGGCCAGTCCTGACATTTTGCAAGACGTAGCGGCTCAACATGGCCACTGCCGCCAAACAGGCCAATCTGGCCAGACGCAGCCTCCTGCGCCTGACTTTGTGCACGCCGTAAAATGGTATCTGCCGAGTTAAACGCCAGCGCCCGGTTTTTATCCAGACATTCAAACGCCCCGGCTTTTGCCAGATTTTCCATTTGCATGCGATTGATCTGCTTGGGGTCAATCCGCATGGCAAAATCTGCCAGATCCTTGAACGGTTTGTTCCCACGCGTTGCCACAAGAGCTTCCATCGCGCTGAACCCAACCTTTTTGACGGCTGCCAACGCATAACGAATCCCATGGGTGCCATCTGGCAACGTCTCGACCGAGAAGTCCGCTTCGGATTTATTCACATCCGGCGGCAGAACCTTAATGCCCATCCGCTCGGCTTCCTGCCGCAGAGCCGCCAGCTTTTCCGTCCGCTCACGCGCCAGAGACATACAACCAGCAAGGAACGCCACCGGATGGTTGGCCTTCATCCACGCTGTCTGATACGAAACGAGTGCGTAAGCAGCGGCATGGGATTTATTGAAGCCGTAGTCAGCAAATTTCGCCATGAGGTCAAACACCTCAACGGCTTTATCCCGATCAATCCCGCGCTTGACGGCCCCTTCCGTGAAAATCTCGCGCTGGGTATCCATTTCCGCACGGATTTTCTTACCCATGGCACGCCGCAGCAAGTCAGCACCGCCGAGGCTGTAGCCCGCCATTTTCTGGGCAATCTGCATCACCTGTTCCTGATAGACCATGATGCCATAGGTCTCTTCAAGAATATCGCGGAGTTCCTCGTGCGGCGGTTCCCACGCTTCCCCGTGCTTTCTGCGGCAATAATCAGGAATATTCGCCATTGGGCCGGGACGATACAGCGCCACAGCCGCAATCAGATCTTCCAGCCGGGTGGGACGCATCTGTTTGAGAACATCACGCATCCCAGCACCTTCAAACTGGAAGACGCCGGCCGTATCGCCGTTACTGAGCATGTCGTAGGTGGCCGGGTCGTTCAGCGGAATACGGCTGAGATCAACCTCAATCCCCATTTTCTTGAGGAAGCCAACGCCCCTTTGCAAAATGGTCAGCGTGGTCAGCCCCAGAAAGTCGAACTTGACCAGCCCCGCCTGCTCAACAAATTTCATGTTGTACTGCGTGACAAGCATGTCGCTTTTCGGGTCTCGATAGAGCGGCACCAGCTCTACCAGAGGCCTGTCGCCAATCACCACACCGGCGGCGTGGGTACTGGCATGGCGGAACAACCCTTCAATCTGCTGGCCAATTTCCAGCAGGCGGCGCAACGCTTCATCATTGTCGCGCATTTCCTGAAGTTTCGGCTCTCCGGCAATAGCTTCCTTCAGTGTGGTCGGTTTAGCCGGGTTGTTTGGAATAAGCTCCGCCACCCGGTTGACCATGCCGTACGGCAGACCCAGCACACGCCCCACGTCACGCACCGCAGCACGCGCCTGCAACTTACCGAAAGTGATAATCTGCGCCACACGGTCTGGCCCGTATTCCCGGCGCACATAGGCAATCACCTCGTCTCGCCGGTCCTGACAGAAATCGATATCAAAGTCAGGCATGGAAACACGTTCGGGGTTTAGAAACCGTTCGAACAGCAGGTTGAAGGGGATCGGATCGATATCTGTAATGGTCAGCGCCCATGCCGCCAGAGAGCCTGCGCCCGACCCACGCCCCGGCCCCACCGGAATATCGTGTGCCTTCCCCCACTGGATGAAATCCGCAACGATCATGAAGTAACCGGGGAACCCCATGCGGGAGATAATATCCAGCTCAAACGTCAGCCGGTCTTTATATTTCTGCCGGGTTTCCTCATCCATGGTCATGCCGGAAAGGCGTTTTTCCAGCCCTTCCCACGCCATCGCGCGCAGCGTTTCGTCTTCCGTCGCTCCTTCACGCACTTTTGGGCAAACTGGCAGCAGCGGCTTGCGGGTTTCAACTTTAATCGCGCAACGCCGGGCGATTTCCAGCGTATTGTCACAGGCATCCGGCAAATCAGCAAACAGAGCGCGCATCATTTCCGGCGGTTTGAACCAATGTTCCGGCGTCACACGCCAGCGGTCCCGCTCCGCCATGGTCCGACCCTGCGCGATACAGATCAGCGCGTCATGCGCCTCGTACATTTCCGGGCGCGGGAAAAAACATTCATTGGTCGCCACCAGCGGCAGGCCAAACTCGTCCGCCAGCGCCAGCACACCCGGCTCCACCGCTTTTTCCACCGCCAGATTGTGGCGATGCAGCTCGACAATCAGGCGGTCACCAAAGGCTTCCTTCGCCTGCGCCAGCCAGCGTTCCGCCTCGTCCTTCTGCCCATCGGCCAGCATCTGGAAGACCGGCCCGCGCGTGCCGCCCGTCAGCAACAGCAGCCCTTCCGAACGCTCACACATTACCTCCATGCTGATCACCGGATCAGCCGGGTCGGACTCTCTAAAGCCTGTGGAAGACAGATATTGCAGGTTGGCCAGCCCTACCTCGTTCTGCGCGAGCATAACAATCGGCTCAGACGGAGATCCGGGCTTGTCGTTACGAGACGGCAGGCCAAGCTGGCAGCCAATAATCGGCTGAATGCCGCTTTTGCTGGTATACTGGGAGAATTCCAGCGCCCCGAACAGATTGCCCGAATCCGTGATAGCCACGGCGGGCATTCGCATCTCTTTGGTCAGAGAGACCATCTCCGGCACACGAATGGCCCCCTGACTAAGGGAGTAGGCGGAATGGACACGGAGATGAACGAAATCGGCGTAAGACATGCGCCTTTCTATCACATCCTGCGGGGCCTTCGTCACCTTACAAATGCTTATCTGGATACCGCCCCGCGCCCGGATGCTTTACAACCGCCCTATGGAACATACGGGAACAGAGCTACGCCGGGGCTGGACCACCGGAAGCTGCGCAACAGCCGCCGCAAAAGCCGCATGGCTGATGCTCCTGGGGCACGAGCCTCCGGCCAGTGTGACCATCACGCTCCCTAGCGGCCAACGCCCCACCTTTACGCTCTGCCGCACTGGTCTGGACCACGGGCATCCCTTTGCCGAGGTGGTGAAAGATGCGGGTGATGACCCGGACATCACCCACGGGGCCGTTATCCGCGCCACGGTTCGCCGCCTGCCTGCGGGTTCCGGCGTGCAGTTTCGGGCTGGCCCGGGTGTTGGCATGGTCACACGCCCCGGCCTGCCCATTCCCCCCGGTGAGCCAGCCATTAATCCCACCCCGCGCGCCATGATCCGCACAGCCCTGACCGAAGCCAACGAGGGCACCCTTCCTGACGCAGAGGTCACGCTTTCCATTGAGGATGGGGCCAGACTGGCGGAGCGCACCCTTAACAGCCGCCTTGGCATTACCGGCGGCCTTTCTGTTCTGGGCACAACCGGCATTGTCGTGCCGTTTTCCTGCGCTGCATGGATCGACAGTATTCATCGCGGCATTGATGTCGCCCGCGCAGAAGGCCTGCCGCATATTGCAGGCTCTACCGGCAATGTTTCAGAAAAGGCTGTACAGAAAGTCTATGATCTGCCCGATACCGCGCTAATTGAAATGGGGGATTTTGTCGGCGGTATGTTGAAATACCTGCGCCGCCACCCCGTACCACGCCTGACCATTGCGGGCGGCATTGCCAAAATGACCAAACTTGGTCAGGGCAAGCTGGACCTGCACTCCAAACGCGGACAGGCCGACATGGCAGCACTTGCACAGCTTGCCGCAACAGGCGGCGCACCTGCATCCGTAACAGACGCCATTGCCGCCAGCCCCACCGTAGCCGAGGCTTTCCTGTTAGCTACAGCCGCACATATCCCGCTCGGCACCCTCATCGCACAATCCGCCTTGCGCACGGTTCTGGAGACCCTTGCCCCAGCCCCCTGCGCGGTGGATGTGATGGTGTTTGACCGCTCAGGCCAATGTGTTGGACAGGCTGGCCCTTCCCTGCCCCAAACCTGATTTAACTCCGGAAACGCCGCCGATAATCCGGGTCATACAAAGCGCTTTCCCGAAAGTCTTTTTCCGCCAGAGCAGGTCCCACTAGCACGAGAGCTGTGCGTTCCACCGGGTTTTGCGCCAGTTCTGCTTCAATCGTGCTCAGTGTGCCGCGTAACACGAGTTGATCCGGCCATGTCGCCCGCGCCACAATGGCGACAGGGCAATCTGCCCCGTAAAAAGGCGTCAGTTCCTGCACGATCTTTCCCAGCGCATGAATGGCCAGATGAATAGCCAGCGTCGCACCTGTGGTCGCAAACGCCGCCAGTGTTTCACGCTCCGGCATAGCGGATGCCCGGCCCGTCATACGCGTCAGCACAACACTCTGGGCCACACCCGGCATAGTCAATTCCCGCCCCAGAACAGAGGCCGCAGCCGCAAAGGCGGGTACACCCGGCACCATGCTCCATGGAATCCCCAGCCGGTCCAGCCGACGCGTCTGTTCCGCAACGGCACTGTAAATGGACAAATCGCCTGAATGCAGGCGGGCTACATCGTGCCCTTCCGCATGAGCTTTGGCATATTCCGCTTCAATCTCATCCAGAGAAAGCGGGGCCGTATCCACCAGCCGCGTGCCCTCGGCGCAAAATTTCAGCATATCCGGCGGCACAATGGAGCCTGCATACAGGCACACCGGGCAGCGCTCCAGCAGATCGCGCCCCCGAAGCGTCAGTAAATCCGCAGCCCCCGGGCCGGCCCCAATAAAATAAACCGTCATTTCGTTTCCTCTCCTTCCGCCACCGCACAGGTTATGCCCGCATGCGCTTGCCGCAGCACGCGCAACCACACTCCAGCTCCAGCTCCAGCTCCAGCCAGTGCACAGCCTTCTGCCACAGAGGCAAAACCTCTTTCCTGCAAAGCTCTTTCTGAAACTGTTTGGCAAATATTCTGCACGCCCCGCAATGCGTCATCCGAAACCCAGAACAGAGGGACGCCAAGCAGCGAGGCCACGTCCTCCGGTAACGCTTCACCGTGCCGAAAGCCCGGAACTGCCAGATATGTCAAAGCAGTGGCCTTATTCTCTTGCACCACCTGCCGCACAAAAGTCGCTGCCTCGGTCGCGCTGGCCGAGTTGCTCCATCCCATCCCGGCCACGCTCATGGAAGATCTTCCGGTTTCGACACCACCCACTGCGTCACACTCATAGCCGGACGGAAGCCGTGCATCTGCCCAACCCCTTCCATGCGGGAGACTGCCAGACGGGTCAGTGTGCCGCCCCATTCCTGCACCGCCTGCATCAGCCGTGCTTCCGTTTCCATCACCACGGCATTAACCACAAGTCGACCGCCGGGTTTGAGAGCCTCCCATGCGCCTTCCAGAACATCAGCACGACTTCCGCCTCCGCCAATAAAAATAGCATCCGGGCGTTCCAGATTTTCAAAACCCTGTGGCGCACGCGCTTCCACAACCTGCAAATCGGGCACACCCAGCTTTAGAGCGTTCCGGGCGATCCGTGCAGCCCGTTCCGGCACGGGTTCAAGCGTGATGGTGCGGCAGGACGGGTCTGCCAGCATCCACTCAATCCCTACAGAGCCAGAGCCGCCCCCCACGTCCCACAGCAATTCCCCGGCACGCGGGGCAAGAGACGAAAGCGTCACGGCACGAATTTCGCGTTTCGTCATCTGCCCGTCATGCTCGAAGCAGGAATCCGGCAGGCCCGAAGTCAGAGAAAGGCTAAACGTCCGGCTGTCCGGTACAATCTCCAGCGCCAGAATAGTCAGCCTGCCGGGAGTGACGGGCACACCGTGCCGCGCCTCAAAATCATACCGCCGTTCTCTTGGGCCGCCGAGCGCTTCCAGCCCATGGCAACGTGTGCGCCCAAAGCATGACTCCGTCAGCCATTCCGCAACCTGAGCCGGAGACTGCTCATCCGCACACAGCACAATCAGCCGCGCTCCGGGCTGCAAAAATGGCCTCATACGCTGCATAGGCCGCCCGCACAAAGACACGACCCGACAATCCTGCAAGGCCCAGCCAAGACTCGCACAGGCCAGAGACATGGACGAGGCCGCAGGCAAACACAGCATTTCCTCCGGGGGCACATACCTGGCCAGCGTTGCACCAACGCCATAGAAAAACGGATCACCAGACGCCAGCACCACGACCGGCATGCCCCGACGGGCCAGAACAGCCTCTACACCTTTTTGAAAAGGTGACGGCCAGACCAGCGTTTCTCCCTGAATATTCTCAGCCGCCAGTTCCAGATGCCGTGCGCCCCCCACAACATACGACGCATGAGAGAGCAGTGTGCGGGCAGCAGGACTCAGGCCGTCCAGCCCGTCCTCCCCAATACCGATCAGCGTCAGCCAGACATCAGACATCACATCTCTCTCCCCGGTTCCGCGCTGCCCTCGTCACGCTCATCCTCTCTCGGAGCCTCCAACTTGCAGAAACCCCATGCCGGTCGCTATGGAAAGACCCATACGTTCCTTCAGGATACAGCACGCCATGCCCCTCTCTGCTGCCTCTGCACCCCTGCCCGTGCTGATTCTGGGCGGCACGACGGAAGCCTCGGGCCTGTGCCGTCTGCTGGAACATGAGGCTATTTTTGCCCCCACACTCTCTCTGGCTGGCGTGACCAAAAACCCGCATCTGCCCAATATCGCTGTGAGGATTGGCGGATTTGGAGGCGTGAAAGGACTGAAAGACTGGCTGCATCATCATGCTATTCAAGCTGTGATTGACGCCACGCACCCGTTTGCCGCCACCATGAGCCAGCATGCCGCCAAAGCCTGCGCAGACCTGGAGCTCCCGTTGCTTCGGCTGGAACGCCCGGCGTGGCTCCCCACTGCGGAAGACCAGTGGCACAGTGTCCCCAGCCTGACCGTAGCTGCCAGCCTGTTGGCGGCCCCCGCAGGTTATGGCCAGCACCCCTTGCGGGTTTTTCTGACAACCGGACGCAAGGAGGTCGCACCGTTCTGCGCTGCCCCGCAACACACCTATCTGCTGCGCTCCATTGATGCACCAGACCCAACCAGCCTGCCCCCGCACACCACATGCCTGTCCGCGCGCGGACCGTTTGATTACGCGGCAGAACTGGCGGTGATGCAGGCGCATCATATTGATATTCTGGTCACCAAAAACTCTGGCGGAACGGCAACCTTTCCAAAACTGGAAGCGGCTCGCACCCTGCATTGCCCGGTGATTATGGTTGAGCGCCCGCCACACCCTGCCTGCCCGAGAGTAGACACGCCGAAAGAGGCTATGGCGTGGCTGCAAACGCATCAGACCGCCTCAACCTTGCGCGACGTATAAAACCACACGCTCCCGTCTGGACGCGGGATCAGATGACTGGCTACACAGCCAATCAGCACCAGCGTGCTCATATCCGCCCATGTGGCATCAGCTTCTGCCAGAGTGGACAAACGTACGGCCTCATCTTCCCGCCCCATGGCCCGCGCAAAAGCAACCGGGATTGATCCCGGCAGGCATCCGCGCAAATGGTCCAGAGCCTCGCCCAACTGCGTCGGGCGTGCTTTGGAGCGCGGATTATACAATGCAATCACAAACCCGGCCTCTGCAGCCAGAGACAGCCTGCGCAAAACAACAGACCAAGGCTTGAGGTTATCAGAAAGCGACATCACACAGAAATCGCCCCCCAGAGGCGCTCCCAGCCGTGCCGATGCAGCCAGAACCGCGCTGACACCGGGGACAACCGTAATCTCAAGCCCGCGCCATTCCTGCGGCCCATGGTCTACGGCCTCAAACACGGCGCTGGCCATGCCGAACACGCCTGCATCCCCACCGGACACGACAGCAACATGCCGCCCCTGCATGGCCATTTCCAACGCATGACGCGCCCGCTCAAGTTCCACCCGGTTATCCGAACTGTGCCGCACAACTGATGCAGGCGCCTCAACGCGCTCCACATACGGCCCATAGCCAACCAGATCCGTCGCCCGACTGAGCGCCTGATTAGCCTGTGGCGTGCGCTGTAGCACATTGCCCGGTCCCAGCCCGATAATGCTGACAGACCCCGTCATCGGACACCCTTTCTGCCAGGAACCAACGCCAGTGAAAAATAGGGCGCAGGCCCTTCCTGCTCTGCCAGAGGCAAACACCGCGCCTCTGGCTGTGTGCCGCGTTCCACATAAACAGCTTCTGGCAAACGCCCTGCCTGTGTCAGCGCCTTACGTAATTTTGGCATATTGCGGCCAATCTTCATCACCACAGCGGCATCGGCCTTTTCCAGCCAGTGCGCCAGATCCTCTTCCGGCATGGTGGCGGGCAGCACGCACAACACATCATCCCCATGCGTCATAGGCCGCGCCGCCTGTGACCAGCATCCGCTCATGGCGGAAATGCCCGGCACAACCTGCGTTGCAAACCGGCTGCGCAAGCGGTCAAACAGATACATAGCTGAGCCATACAGAAAGGGATCACCTTCGCAGAGCAGAGCCACATCCTTCCCCTGTTCCAGAACGGTGGCCAGATCCTGCGCGCAGCGGTCATAAAACGCGTTCATGTCCGTATGATATGCGGGATCTTTGACGGAAATCTCGGTTGTAAACGGATACGCCAGCCGGATTTCCTGCGTGGTTGGGGCAATATGCGCCTGTGCAATACGCCGGGCATGACCCTGCGTGTCATGCCGACAGAAATACGCCACCGCCGGTGCTGCTTGCAGGACTTTCACTGCCCGTAGCGTCATCAGGTCCGGGTCACCCGGCCCGACACCCACCACATGCAACGTGCCGTGCGCCATCACTCAACCTCACTTGCAAGTGCGTTCACGGCCGCCGCGGCCATGGCGCTGCCTCCCAGCCGCCCGTGCACAACCAGCCATGGAACATCGTGTCTTTTTGCAAGAGCGTCCTTGGATTCCGCAGCGCCCACAAAGCCGACTGGCAAACCGATAATAGCCGCAGGCTTCGGTGCACCGGCATCCAGAAGTTCCAGCAAGTGGAACAACGCCGTGGGGGCATTACCGATTGCTACCACGGCCCCGGCCAGTTTCTCCCCCCACAAATCCAGCGCGGCAGCGGAGCGCGTATTGCCAATCTCCTTAGCCAGTTCCGGTGTGCGGGTATCCCGCAGGGTACACACGACCTCATTCTCCGCAGGCAGACGGGCACGGGTAATACCATGCGCGACCATCTCGGAATCACAAAGAATAGCACAGGATTTTTTAAGGGATGCTCTTGCTGAAGAGACGAAATCCTCCGTCATCGCCACAGACTGCGCCACATCCACCATGCCGCATGCATGAATGATCCGGACGACGATTTGCGCCTGCTCAGGCGAAAAGCCGCGCAGGTCCGCTTCTGCCCGGATGGTGGCAAAGGAGCGTTTATAAATAGCGGCTCCATCCCGAATATAATCATAAGCCTGCATATTCAAACGTCTCCTTTAGGCAGAGCCTGCAAAAAAGCTCTTACATCTTCAGTTTTTGGCAGAATACAAATCGGCTCATCGCTGGCCGTGCCCTGCAGCACCATGCCATAGCCCTCACTCCCGGCAACCAGCGTGACCGTTGCGGCACCGGGATGCGCACAGCCCTTACGACAGCCCGATACATGCAGATCGGCTTTATCCGGCAGGAACGGCGCAAGGACCAGCGCATCGCGCCCCACATCTCCAGCAGCCTGCGCACATCCCGGCGCGCCAATGCAGGCATAAACGCGCAGGCGTGCATCATCAGGGTGCGTGATCATTCCAGAAATTTCAGGATTTTTTTTCAGACCGGCAAAAACAAGCCCAGACCATGCCGTCATCCGCAACACGCCATCTCCTTGCTGCGCAACGTGCGCACAGGCGCGAAGCGTTGTAGCCGTCAGACGCCCTAGCGGCGCTACGGCAGCATAAGCTGAGCCTGTCAGATGGCCTGCCCGCGCGGCAAGAAGGCTTCCGTTCTGCATTTCTGCCCCGGCGGCTGACACGCCCCTAAGTCCAATTTCTGCAAACAGCTGTTTCCCGATAGCTGGCTCGCGAAGAGGCCGCTGCGTTTCACCGCGTTTTACAAAAGCCTCCGCCAGAGCAAGGGCTATCTGCACGCCCTCATGCACGGTCTGCGGCTCTGAGCAGCTACTCCCACACACCACGCGCCAGCCAGCCTCTGAGGATGCCGTGCTTTCAACAGCCTGAAGCATAATATCGGCACGCAGAGATCCTGTCGGGAAAAATCCGCCGCCATCAACGCAAAAACCAAATTTATCAGGCAGGGCAGAAAGAGACGGATGGTCTATCAAGCCGCTCCGTAGAGCGTCAGCACACAGCATAGTCTCTGTCGCACAGGCAGGATCTATCCCCGCCAGAGGAGAAACCTGAAGAGCAAGGCGTCGCTCGGTTTCCGGGTCAGCCTGTCCCAGACCAGCCGCAATCATACGCTGCGGGAAAGCGTGCGCTGCTTCCAGACTAAAGCCGCGCAGTTGCACGTTGCCCCGGTTGGTCAGGCTGATCTGTCCATTGCCGTCCTGTTCCGCAACATCTGCCAGCAGATGGGCCTGCGCTGCTGTCATCCGGCCCAGAGGCGGACGCACGCGCACCAGCCAGCCGTCCGCCGCCTGCATGGGCGCAAACAGGCCGGGACACCATCCTTTGACCACAGGTGCAGAAAATGCGGCCGACATGAACACCCTTCAGGCAACACACCGCACAAAGCGGCATGGGGGTGCAGTTCCAAGGCCGCCCGGACAAGCCAGACGGTAGCGCGCATCGCAACGCGCCATCACGCACTGGACACCCCGCCAGGCATGACACTCCAGAAATCAGATGGCAGGTCTCCTGGCTGATGACACAAAACCACCGGTTTTCCGGGGGCTTCTCACTCGTTCCATACCTTCCCGGAGAGGTCTCCAGTGGTACAACACCCTGTGGCAGAGTGCTGGAACAAGCCTGATGTCACATACAGTTGCGGGGGCAGCGACGGCCAAGAAACAGCGGAGTTCTCACCGTACTTCCCTTTTCATCCCAAAGCGGGAACCATCGCGTCCTGTTAAGCAGGCTCTCCGGGAGATGTCAAAACACTGTGTACGCAGCCCTGCACTCTTGAAACAAAGGCCCTGAGCCGTCAGCTCTCAAGGGGCTCATACCTTACCCGCCACACGCACGGAGAACAGAATGATGCAGTATCGCCAGCTCGGTCGGTCCGGCCTGCGTATTTCCGCCTTTACCCTTGGCACCATGACATTCGGGGGCAAAGGCTCTTTTGCCAAAACCGGCAATACCGATACAGCGGGGGCCCGCCGCCTGATTGACCTGTGTCTGGATGCTGGCATCAACATGTTTGATACAGCAGACGTCTATTCCACCGGAGAGTCTGAAACCATTCTGGGAGAAGCCCTGAAAGGTCGCTCGCAGGAAACTCTGGTGACGACCAAAGCCCGCTTTCGCATGCAGGACGGTCCGAATGGGGAAGGCTCTTCCCGCCTGCATCTGATTGCCGCGTGTGAAGCCAGCCTGAAGCGTCTGGGCCGGGACCATATTGATCTGTACTATCTGCATGAATGGGACGGCCTTACCCCACTGGATGAAACGCTGGAAGCGCTGGATACCCTGACCCGTGCGGGCAAAATCCGCTATGCAGGCGTTTCCAATTTCTCCGCATGGCAGGTGATGAAAACGCTTTCCGTCGCTGAACGGAACCGGCTGATTGCCCCTGTCTCCCAGCAGATTTATTACTCCCTGCAGGCGCGGGATGCGGAGTATGAACTACTGCCCGCCGCTGTTGATCAGGGGCTTGGGGTGCAGGTCTGGAGTCCGCTGGCAGGTGGCCTGCTGTCCGGCAAGTATCGCCGTAACCAGCCCACCCCGCAGGGCCGCCAGCTTGAAGATTTTGGTGAACCGCCGGTGCATGACAAGGAAAAGCTGTTCGATATTGTCGAAGTGCTGATTGCTGTTGGCGAAGAGCATGGCGTATCCGCCGCCCAGATCGCTCTGGCATGGACCATGCACCGGCCGGCTATTACGTCCGTCATTATCGGCGCGCGCACGGAAGACCAGCTAAAAGACAACCTGAAAGCTGCCGAACTGGTGCTGTCGGAAGACCAGTTGAGCCGCCTCAATCAGGCCAGCCTGCCGCCCCTGCTTTATCCATACTGGCATCAGGCCAGCACTGCCGCCAGCCGGTTGAGCGCTGCGGACCGGGTGCTGCTGGAACCGTTCCTGAAAACACAGTAAGACGGGCGCAGGCCGGACAGCCGCCCTCCTCGGTTTTCTCGTGCATAAACCGTGCGGGCGGCTGTCCTTCCCTTTTATCGCAAACCGGGATGCGTCATGAAGCTTGTGAGAACCAGACACGAACTGGCCGAAATTGTCACGCAGTGGCACCATGAGGGTGA
Organism: Acetobacter sp. P5B1; assembly: GCF_018811985.1. Lineage (NCBI taxonomy): Bacteria > Pseudomonadati > Pseudomonadota > Alphaproteobacteria > Acetobacterales > Acetobacteraceae > Acetobacter > Acetobacter sp. P5B1. The sequence goes on from NZ_JACRVS010000007.1 coordinate 89,522, forward strand.
AACAATCGGGCTGGTGCCCACCATGGGGTCTTTGCACGAAGGCCATCTGACGCTGGTGCGCGCACTGGACGGCAAAGCCACCCGCCGGATTGTGACGATCTTCGTCAACCCGATCCAGTTCAACAACCCGGATGATTTCCAGCTTTACCCCCGCGGTCTGGAGGCCGACGAAGCGCTTCTGGCAGAAACCGGCGTGGTGGACGTTCTGTACGCCCCGGATGAAACGCAGATCTACCCGCCCGGCTTTTGCACCCGTATCAGCGTGTCCGGCCCTGACCGGATGCTGTGCGGCGGAGACCGGCCCGGCCATTTTGATGGCGTTGCAACAGTTGTCACCAAGCTGTTCATGCAAACCCGTGCCGACATCGCGGCTTTTGGGGAAAAAGATTTCCAGCAGCTCTGCATTATCCGTCGGGTGGTGACGGATCTCGACCTGCCTCTCACTATCCTGCCGGTTCCCACCGTGCGGGAAGCGGATCATCTGGCTTTATCCTCACGGAATAAACGCCTCACCCCGGCCCAGCGGGAACAAGCCAGCCATCTGCCGAAGGCTCTGATGGACTGCCTTGCGGCTCTGAAAGCTGGCCAGCCTGTTACCGCCGCTCTGGAACACTGCACACAGACCCTGAAAGATGCGGGTTTTACCGTGCACTATCTGGATCTGCGCTCTGAAAAATCACTTGGCACTGTTGAAAAGGCTGAGGTCGGTTCGCGACTTTTTGTCGCCGCCAGTCTGGGCGATGTCCGGCTGATTGATAACATGCCGGTGGTCTGAAACCATTTTGCACACACAGGGAAAACCCCATGACGATTACACGCCTTGACCCCGAAGAACGCCTGACAGGCGCAGTAATTTATAACGGACTGGTGCATCTGGCCGGCCAGGTCGCAGATGATGCCTCTGCGGATGCAGAAGGGCAGATGGCGGACATTCTGCGGCAGGTTGATGCCCTATTGGCCAAAGCGGGCACAGATAAAAGCCGCCTGCTCTCCGTGCAGATTTTTCTGGCAGATATGAACGACATGGCGGGCATGAACCGGGCATGGGATGCCTGGCTGGACCGTGACAACAAACCTGCCCGCGCCACCGTGGAAGCCAAACTCGCCAACCCGGACTGGCGCGTGGAACTGACCGGCATCGCCGCTCTGCGCTGAGGCTGACAAAAAGGCTGCTTTCTTCCGGGTGAAACGGAAAAGAGCAGCCTTTCTGGTTTCATAAACACATAGCGCCGCCCACAGCGGATTTGCCATGACGGATGCTTTGAACGGATTTTTTGGGAAGCATGAAGAGCGCAGCAGTCTGGGACTGAAACGGTCAGCCAGAACGCGTTCCACTGGAATCAGAACAACAGACCTCTCGACGCAAACTGCATAGCAAAATGCCATAGCTTACAGCGTAAAAATCTATTTTGAATTTTAAGAAGAAAGGCTGGCTCCCGAAGTAGGACTCGAACCTACGACCCAGCGATTAACAGTCGCTTGCTCTACCAACTGAGCTATTCGGGATCAGCGAGGCATCGTATAACCGTGATCCGGGGGTGCCGTAAACCCCCTTTTTTCATTTTTTTTGTGTTGCATGTTTTTATGAGCAGACGACGCTGAAAACCCCGCGTGGTAAGAAAGAAGCATGAGCGCACAAGGACCTTCCTCCGACCCGGCCTTCCGCCGCCGAATTGTTCTGACCAGCCTTGCCGGGCTGGCCATAGCGGGAGCCGTGGGTGCGTTTGAACACCACGCGCATAATCGGCCACCACGCAAGCAGCCGGATGGCCAGTATCGCAAACTCAAGCTGATCTGGCCGCACTCGGACACAGCCCCGGTGCTGGCCGTGGCGTATCAGAAGGGGTTTTTTGCCCGCTACAGTCTGGATGTGGAAAGCGTTTCCACCCCGCAAAATGGGAATGAGGCACTGGATGCGTTGGCGGCCGGTAAAGCGGACTATGCCGTCGCGCCTGCGTTAACCTGGCTCCCTCGTCTGTATGGCGGTCTGCCTGCCAGCCTCATACTGGGCATTCAGCCCGGCACGTTCCGCCTGCTGGTGCGGCGGGGGGCAAACATCACCCGGCTGGACCAGCTTGTGGGTCGCACAGTGGCCATGCCGGATAAGAATGCTGCGGATAAATTTTTCTTCGCCATCATGATGCGCCGCAAGGGCATTAATGCCATGGGCGGCATTACCTGGACTGATATGCCAGCAGACCAGATGGTTGACTCCGCCCGCGCGCGCACCATTGATGCCGTCGTGGCGCATGACCCGCTGGCCTGGCAACTGCTGAACGGCCATGCGGACCTGTTTTCTGAACTGGTTGGCAGCAATACGGGCCATTATGCGGACCGCACCAGTCTGATCCTTGGAGCCTCAAAGGCCGCGCTGGACACGGACCCGGATGCTGCAACCGCGTTGACTCTGGCTCTGCGCGATGCCGCAAAATGGGCCAATCAGCACCGGGATGAAGCCGCGACACTCGTCGCCGATGACTCCGCAGATGTCAGCACCGACGCCATGCGCGCCATGCTGCATCATCAACCCGCCATCAGCCCGGTGACGGGTCATGCACTACGCGAGCAGATGGCCCAGTATTGTGATGAATTGCAACTGATCGGCCTGCTCCCCGATACAGAAGCTGCCTCTGCGATTGCCCGGCGTTCGACCCGCAATGTGCTGAACGGCTGATTTGTCAGGGCAGTTCAGGGTCTTTCTTACGACGCGGCAACCGGATTTCACTCGCCAGAACCCCCAGCACAATCAGCCCAGCGCCCGCTATGGCCAGTGGCGGCAGACGCTCTCCGGCAATACGCCCCACAAGTCCGGCCCAGACCGGCTCCCCTGCGTAAATAACCGTCGCCCGCGTGGCGGAAATGGTTTTCTGCGCCCAGTTCATAGCGAACTGGATCACCGCACTCATCACCCCCAGCCCCACGCCGGACGCCACCCACACCCATGAGAAAGCCGGGATATGTTCCCCCGCTACCGGCATGAAGGCCAGCGCCAGAATGCCAGCCACCAGCAACTGCACAATGGTCACGCGGCGACTATCCACGCGCAGCGCGTAGCGGCTGATCAGAATGATTTCACCCGCTATGGAGACCGCACCAAGCAAGGTCGCAATCTCACCGGGGCTGAAGCTCAGGCCGCTGGCGGCGTCCGGCCCGGTCAGGCAGATCAAACCGACGAAAGCAATCAGAACGCCCACCCAGCTCATCATATGCGGCCTGCGTTTGAGCACGGCCCACTGCAAAAACGGCACCATCGGCACGTACAAAGCCGTGATAAAAGCGGACTGACTGCTGGAAATGGTTTTCAGGCCCAGCGTCTGGAAGGTGTAGCCCAGAAAGACGCCAACCCCGATCATGCACCCGGCCTTCAGCTCATACCGTGTCATCCCCGCCAGCGATTTGCGGAACAGCAGCAAAGACATCAGGCCTGCCGTAAGAAACCGTACGCCCACAAAAAACAGCGGGCCAGTATGCTCCATGGTATGGTGGATGATCAGGAACGTTGCCCCCCACAGCATGGTGATCAGGACAAGTATGATCTCCTGTTTCGACAGGAACTTGACGTGAGAGCCAGAGGCGGGTGGAGTCTTGATCATAGTTAGCAGCGTATATGGGCACTATAATGCACAATCAACCCCCACGATCTGATGTTTTGAAATATGTGGGGACAAATCTGCGTCGCCTGCGCAAAGACGCTGGCCTCAGTCAGGAAGCTCTGGCCAATGCATCCGGCATCAGCCGCCGCATGATTGTGAGTCTGGAAGCCGGGACCGCCAATATCAGTCTGGGCAGTCTGGACCGTCTGGCAGAAGCACTGGACACAACCTTTCTCAAACTGGTGAGCAATCCGGACCGCGAATTACGCCGCATTGAGGAAGTGATGTGGCGGGGTAAAACACCCTCCAGCAAAGCAACCTTGCTTGGGGCAGCCCCCGCCCGGCAGGATACGCAGCTGTGGCTATGGTCTCTTGCACCGGGGGAACGCTATGTGGCGGAACCCGACCCGGAAGGCTGGCATGAAATGATTTTTGTGCTGGAAGGGACACTCACCATTGAGTTCGATACAGAGACTCAGCTTGTGAATGCTAATGATTTTACAATTTACAACAGCGCCCAGAATTATGCCTACCTGAACGCAGGCAAGAAAACCGTGCGCTTCCTGCGCACGGTTTCATCCTGAAGAAAAAGGGCGACCTGTTCAGCGCAGATTGCTAACAAAACGCTCCAGACGCTGACAGGCTTCCATCAGGTCGGCATCGCTGGTGGCACAAGACAGACGCAGGTAGGGCGACTGCCCGAAGGCACTCCCCGGCACGGCGGCAACATACTCTTCTTCCAGCAGCGCCAGCGCGAAATCATGATCCGTTTCCAGCCGGGCACCGCCCACGCTGGTCCGCCCCAGACACCCGGCCACACCCGGGTACGCATAAAATGCGCCTTCCGGCATGGCACAGGTCAGACCGGGAATGCGACGCAGAGCATCCACCACCATCTGTCTGCGGCGGCCATAGGTTGCGGCCATTTCCTGCACCAGATCCGCCGGACCATCCAACGCCGCCGCAGCAGCAGCCTGCGCAATGGTGCAAATGCCGGACGTGGCATTACCCTGCACCCCCCGCATGGCGGCAATCAGGTCTTTCGGCCCACCGGCAAAACCGACGCGCCAGCCTGTCATGGCATAGGCTTTGGACACACCATTCAGCGTGATAATGCGGTCTTTCAGATCGGGTGCCACAGCAGCCAGTGAGGCTGAACGCACACCGTCAAACACCAGATGCTCGTAAATCTCGTCCGACAAAACCCAAAGATCAGGATACTGACGGACGATTTCAGCAATCGCCTCCAGCTCCTGCGCCGTCATCACCGCACCGGTCGGGTTATTGGGAAAGTTCAGCACAAGCCAGCGCGACTTCGGCGTGAGGGCCGCAGCAAGAGCCTCGGCTTTCAGCTTGAAGCCATCTTCCTCACGGCACGGCACCGTGACCGGCACACCGCCAAACATGCGGGCAATTAGCGGATAGCTGACCCAATAGGGTGCAGGCACAACCACTTCATCACCGGGGTTCAACGTCGCCATAAAGGCGTTGAAAATCACCTGCTTGCCGCCATTGGAGACCATGATCTCATCCGGCGCGTAATCCAGACCGTTTTCCCGCGTGAACTTGCGGGCAATAGCGGCTTTCAGGGCCGGTGTGCCGTCAACCGGCGGATATTTGGTCTGCCCGGCCAAAGCCGCCGCATGGGCAGCTTCCACCACGGCAGGCGGCGTGGGGAAGTCCGGCTCCCCCAGTGCCAGAGAAATAACCGGCTTGTCTTCCGCCCGCAGCGCACGGGCACGACGCGCCATTTCAATAGTGGCAGGAGCGGGCAGCCCCTCCAGCCGACGGGCGAAAGACCGGGCCATACTCTTAAATCAACCCTTTGCAGAAGCGCTGGATGCGGGTGCAGGCTTCACGCAGGCTTTCCGTATCCGTGGCGTAGGAAATGCGCATGTAATCCGGATACATGAAGGCCGAGCCATGCACGGCTGCAACGCCTTCTTCTTCCAGCAGGGCCGTGACAAAATCCTCATCCGTTTCCAGCTTGCGGCCACCGGGGGAGGTTTTGCCGAGGCAGCCTTTGACGGACGGGAACACGTAAAACGCCCCTTCCGGCTTGTCACACTCCAGGCCTTCGGCCTCGTTCAGCATGTCCACAACCAGATCGCGCCGCGCCTGATAGGTTTTGACCATTTCACAAATAAAGTCCTGCGGGCCGGTCAGCGCTTCAACAGCCGCGGCCTGTGCGATGGAGCAGGTATTGGAGGTGGACTGACCCTGAAGCTTGTTCATCGCTTTGGTCAGTTCCACCGGCGCACCGGAGAAGCCAATGCGCCAGCCTGTCATGGCATAGGCTTTGGACACACCATTCATGGTCACGGTGCGGGAACGCAGCAGCGGCTCCACTTCCACAAACGTGGCCGGACGGAAGCCGTCATAGGTCAGTTTGGCGTAAATATCGTCCGTAAACACCCAGACATGCGGATGGCGCAGCAGCACGTCGCACAGCGGGCGCAGATCTTCCGCAGAGTACGCGGCCCCGGTGGGGTTACAGGGAGAGTTCAGAAAAACCCATTTGGTACGAGGCGTAATGGCAGCTTCCAGCTCTTCGGCTGTCAGCTTGAATCCATTTTCCCGACGGCACGGCACAATGACCGGCACGCCTTCGGCCAGCGTCACGATATCCGGGTAAGACACCCAGCACGGAGCCGGGATAATGGCTTCATCGCCCGGGTTGAGCGATGCCATCATGGCATTGTAAATTACCTGCTTACCGCCGGTGGAGACGATGATTTCTTCCGGCATGTAATCCAGACCGCTATCCAGCCGGAAGCGGTCCGCCACGGCTTTACGCAGCGCGGGCGTGCCAGCCACATCGGTGTAGCGGGTCTGGCCGTCTTCAATCGCCTTCATGGCGGCGCGGGCAATATTGTCAGGCGTGCGGAAATCCGGCTCACCAGCCGAAAGGCTAATGATATTTCGCCCCTGCGCCTTAAGCTCACGCGCTTTGGTCGAAATAACAATCGTCTGGCTCGGGCTGATCCTGTTCAGACGGTCAGCAACAATGCTCATAATCCCAACACTTCCTGACACATTATGCCATCGGCCCCGCCTTGTGCTGCCGGAACAGAGCCTGATGGAGATAAAAAACCGGCAAGGGCCAACACACTAATGCGCTTCTGCCTCCGGCGGAACCGGCGAAACCGCGTCTGTCGTCAAATTTTATGAAAAATCATTTAAAAATGACTGGAGGAAATCTCAGACGGCTCACCCAAAAACGCCGGGATACCCGGCAGCCTGCCGCACCTCTTCCGGTGTCATCCCTGCGTCCCGCATCGCACGAACAGCTTTGGCTCCATCCCGTTTGGAAAGACGCCGCCCCTCCGCATCACACAACAACGGATGAAACAGATAAGCCGGTGCGGGCCAGCCCATAAGGGCCTGTATCAACCGGTGCAAGTCCGTCGCGGGGCGCAGATCCTCCCCGCGTGTGACCAGCGTGACGCCCTGTGCGGCATCATCATGCGTGACACACAGATGGTAAGAGGCAGGCACATCCCGTCTGGCCAGCACAACATCCCCAAACAACTCCGGCTGGCAATAGACAGTGCCGCGCTCAAGGTCTGTATAAGTCAGCGGCCAGTTGGATGAAGCCTGTGCCCTGACCCGCTCCAGCGCCCGCGCCATATCCAGCCGCAACACATGCGGCTTTCCCTCCGCCAGAGCGGCGGCCCGTGCGTCTAGCGACAGATGGCGGCAGGTGCCGGGGTAGCGCAGACTGCCATCGGGCGCGGCATGCGGGGCGGACATCATGCCCGCAGACTCCCGCGCAATGTCAGACCGGGTGCAGAAACACGGATACAGCACCCCCATCTGGTCAAGCTGCTCCAGCGTTGCACGATAGGCGGCCATATTGGCAGATTGTCGCAAAACAGGACGGGCAGAGCGTAAGCCGAGCCACTCCAGATCTTCCAGCAGAGCCGTGGCGTAACTCTCCCGGCAGCGTTGCGGGTCAATATCTTCCATCCGCACAATCCAGATGCCGTTCGGCTCTTTATGGGTCCAGCCTGCCAGAGCAGATGCCACATGCCCCAGATGCAAAAAGCCGGTGGGGCTGGGAGCAAAACGGGTCACCCATGAGGACTCCATCATGAGACACACCTGAGGAGAACAGCACGCATAAAACTCTCACAAAATGATAATAATACTGTTTTGTTAAATACTTAGGCCATTTCTTGCGGGAAACCAATCTATCTGCAATACTCAGCCCAACACTGATCTCGACGACGCACTTCTGACGGCGTTCTGTTACGAGTTTTTACGCCAGCTTTTGGAAGTTGCGCCCTCACCTGCACCAAGGAGGCGCGTCTTGGCTGACGGCAGTACGATAAATTTCCCTGCTCTGGTGTTGAATGCGGATTTTCGTCCGCTCTCCTACTTTCCACTCTCTTTATGGTCCTGGCAGGATACCATTAAAGCTGTGTGCCTCGACCGGGTTTCGGTGCTGAGTGAGTATGATGCGGAAGTGCATTCCCCCCACCAGACCTTTCGCCTCCCCAGCGTGATTGCGCTGAAGGACTATGTGCCGTCTGCCCGCAAACCGGCCTTTACCCGTTTTAATGTTTTCCTGCGTGACAATTTTTCCTGCCAGTATTGCGGGGACAAGCACCCCACGCAGGACCTGACGTTTGACCACGTCATCCCCCGCTGCAAAGGCGGTCGCACCACGTGGGAAAATGTCGTGACGGCCTGCGGGATCTGTAACCTGCGCAAAGGCCCGCACCTGCCCCACAGCATCAATATGCTGCCCCGGCAGCGCCCTGTGCGCCCCACCTCATGGCAGTTGCAGGATAACGGTCGGGCCTTCCCGCCCAATTACCTGCATGAAAGCTGGCGTGACTATTTGTACTGGGACACAGAGCTGGACAGCTGAGCGCCTTTATTTGGTGTAGCTGTAACCGTATTCATCCGCCTGCTTCTGCAGGTCCGGCGCATCTTTCAGATTCAGCGGCAGCGGGTGCGCGCCTTTTTCACCCAGAATGAAGTTGTGGTTACTCATACGCTGGCAGGTATTGGCCGCCAGCGGGAAACTGAGGAACATCGGGCCTTTCATCTGATTTCTCAGGCAGGACACATCCGTATCCAGCAAAGGCTTACGGCCTATTTCAGAAGAACATCCGCCCAGCAGCGTAAGGCCGGTGAGCATAATTCCAAAGCCGATTGTCTTCTTGTTCCGTCTCACAACCACGCTGACCTTTTCCTCGCCACTCTGCGCCGACATCCAAACGCCGGATAGGGCTGCCTACCCTGCCATGCCTTGCGTTGTGCGCCTAGTATAAGGCTTGGCAAATCGCCCCCGTGCGGACCGCATGACAGAGCCGGTTTTGCTTTATCCGACGTCGAAACCCGCCCCAAGAATGGCGTTCTGCAAGGAGGAAATCCCTGCTCTTGCAGGATCATACACAATTTTCACCTCGCCCGTGGCAAGGTTGACGTCTGTGCTTTGCACCCCATCCACAGCAGCCAGAGCCCGTTTTATGGCGGAGACGCAACCATCACAGGTCATGCCTTCCACCATAAAGCTTGTTTCTGTGGTTGCCATTGTCACGTTATCCCTTGTTGAAATCTGATTTCTGGCTACTTGCCGCCAGAACAAACCGCATTCTAGACCATCCGCTGCCCTTGCCAAAAGCCCTGCTCCGGCCAAACGTGTTGATTCCTCTTCAGACGGGGCCAGAGTTACAAGAGCGGTCTTTTGCGGGTGCCCCCTCGGCAGAGCACGTTGTGCAGAGTAAGATGCTCCCCATGCCGGATATGCCCTCTCTTTCTGCCGCGTTGCAGCCTCAGCCTGAACCCTGCTGGCGGGATACGCCGGTGCATCGCCTGATGTTGACAGCCCTGCTGAAAGAACTGGACGCCACACTCCTCAGCACATCCAGCGCCACCCGGACGTTGGAAGACTGGAGCATGCGGCATCATCTGGCTCCCACCCCGATAGTACGTGCCATCTGCCAGAAAACCCCTCCTCGCCCTTGCCCGGCAGCACTGCGAGATGCCCTACGCCTGCCTGCAGAGGCCGCGCCAGACACCCTGCGTTACAGACATGTCCGGCTAATGTGTGGAAATCTCACGCTCTCGGATGCAGAAAACTGGTATCTGCCCAGCCGCCTGACGGATGAGATGAATAGAGAGCTGGATACCACTGAGACCCCGTTCGGGCGCGTCACAGCCCCTCTGGCCTTTACGCGCCGCCTTGTGCAGGCCGAGCGCGTGTGGTCTCCGCTGCCGTTGGGGTGGGAACTTACCCCCCTGCCGACAGGCTCAGATCAGCCTTTGACTTTTCCGCCTGTCCTGTTCCGGCATCATGCCGTGCTGTCCCGGCAGGATGGCACGCCCATCAGCGCGGTGATTGAAAGCTATACAGCCGGAGCCTTCTGCTTCCCGCCGCCGGCCATGCCAGACGTGCCTCAAACCTCCGCCCCATAAAAAAAGCCTGAACCCACAAAGCAGGTTCAGGCTTTAGCTATCAGCTATCAGCTATCAGCTATCAGCGGCGCAGGCATCCTCAGTCATGCGGGTCTTATCAACAAACTGCTCTGTTGCATCATCCAGCGCACGCGTCTTGCGGCCACCAGGACCATGCACATACAGGTCTTTCCGGTCCACGGAATCCACCACATCCGGTTGAATGGGCATCAGATAGCGGGCCTTGCGCATATGGTCGGCCAGCTGAAGTTTGGGGTTGAAGACGGAATTAAACTTCCACAGCATTTTCAGGAAGTTTGTCTGCCCCTTCAGCAGCAGGCGGCCTGCAATCCCGGCCGTATCTTTCAGTGCTTCCCAGCCCATATGTTTGGTGTTGAGCACCTGCTGGGTCTTCACCAGTTCTTCATAAAATTCCGGCAACGGCAGCTTGGTGGGCAGCACCGCATGCTGAATATCAAACAGGCGGTAATCGCGCGTCGTCAGGCGACGCGCTTCCTTATGCCAGATTTCCGTGCCCGGATAGGGCGTCGTGACGGAAATATTGACGATTTCCGGAATTTCCAGACACCACTGCCGCACAGCCTCAAAACGACCGCGATCCCAGTCCGGGTCGGCAATAATGTTAATGGCGACAATCAGCCCCAGAGAACGGGCGTAATCCAGCGCTTCAAAGTTCTTGTCCAGCGAGACACGCTTACGGAACTGCTTCAGCCCTTCCTCATCCACCGCTTCCATACCGATGAAGATGTAGGAGAGGCCGATCTCACTCCAGACCTTGAACACTTCCTTGTTGCGCAGCAGCACGTCGGCCCGCGTTTCCAGATAGTATTCTTTCTTGATGCCGCGCTTCTTGATTTCATTGGCAATGGCCATGCCGTGCTCTTCGTGCACAAAGGCCACATCATCCACAATGAAGATGCCGGGCTCCTTGATCTCCTCCAGTTCGTCCGCAATCACGGTCGGGCTGGCGGTACGGTAGGAGCGACCATAGAATGTCCATGCGGAGCAGAAGGTACAATCCCACGGGCAGCCACGCGCAAACTCAATAGAAGCTGCCGGGTCCAGCGTGCCGATAAAATACTTGTTGCGATGCCGCAGCAGGTCACGTGCCGGGCGGATATCGTTGAGCGATTCCACAAACACGGGTGACGGGCCTTCCCCCGTCATGGTGACAACACCGGGGACGGTCAGCAGATCTTTCCCATCTTCCAGCGCGCGCAGCAGCAGACCGATGGAGGCATCGCCCTCCCCTTTGAGAATGCAGTTCACAGCCCCTTCGGACAGAGCCAGCACATCCCGCGCAATGAAGGAGACGGAATGCCCGCCAATAAACTGGAAAATATCGGGGTAGCGTACCCGTGTGGCGCGGCACAGATCGATAATTTCCGGTACATTGGCCAGATAGTTGCCGGAGAAGCAGACAACATCAGGCTTAAAGCTTTCCAGAAGCTCCCAGTAATCCTTATGGGTTTCAACCTGCAGATCAATAATCTGCACGTCATGCCCGGCATCTCGCGCAGCGCCTGCCACCAGCTCCAGCCCGAGCGGCTCCAGCCGGAGAAAAACCTTGGTATACATGAGGGCGCTGGGATGAACCGCCAGGACTTTCATGACATTCCTTTCCTATACGGGCGGCCACAGAAAGGCATGGCCTCTACCGGTTTGTCAGAATTTTTGAGTGTCGGATCATAAAGGATCAGCCGTCCACAACCTTGGTGCTGACACCCCACCACCCATGCGTGGAACAGATGTCTTCAGGCACGTTTCTAGGCAGGAAATAACCCATAACTCTTTGTTATAGAATTATTTTTTCATCATTTCAGTTTCCGTTTAACCCCTCTTTTCGGGCTATCCGGTCTACTCATAACTTTTATGTGCTTTACGCAGGTGTCATCTTTCGGGCGGACTCATACGCCCCGTACACATCTGGCCCGTCCAGTTCCCAGAACGCTGTAACGCGTAGCGGGTTCCGGTCCGGGCCAGAGTGTCTCATGCCAGCGCGCTCATGCCCTCAGGCAAAAAGCGCGCTCCTTACATGAAAGACCTTCTCAGGGAAGGATTTCGGTTTCCGCGAAGAAGAAGCGGATTTCATTGGCAGCGTTCTCGGCACTGTCGGAACCGTGCACGGAGTTGGCTTCAATGCTTTCAGCAAACTGAGCACGAATGGTGTGTGCTTCAGCTTTCTTCGGGTCCGTGGCACCCATGACGTCGCGGTTCTTGGCAACGGCGTTTTCGCCTTCCAGAACCTGCAGAACGACCGGGCCGGAGATCATGAAGGACACCAGATCGTTGTAGAACGGGCGTTCTTTATGCACAGCGTAGAACGCACCGGCCTGAGCCGGGGTCAGCTGCACGCGCTTCTGCGCCACAATCTTCAGGCCAGCGTCTTCAAACACGGCATTGATCTTGCCGGTCAGGTTACGACGGGTGGCGTCGGGTTTGATGATGGAAAGAGTACGTTCTGTCGCCATGTGCGGTCTCCTCATTCATAATCGGGCCGCACAATAACGCGGCCTTTCAGCCTGCTCCTCTAGAGCATATTCGCGCAGGCTGGTAGGTACTTCGCCTGATCAAAATAAGATTCCAGCCAGAACGAGACCCCCGTTGAGCCTTCTTGTCATTTCCGACCTTACACTCCGCATTGCTGGCCGTACCCTTCTGGACCATGCAGACCTCTCCATAGAACCGGGCCGCAAGGTGGGGCTTGTGGGGCGGAACGGGGCCGGAAAGTCCACCCTGCTGGCAGCCATTGCGGGGGATCTTGCGCCCGATGGCGGGGAGATCCGCCTCTCCTCCCGCGCCCGCATGGCGCGTGTAAAGCAGGAAGCCCCGGCCGACGGGGCCTCGCTGCTGGACACGGTTCTGGCGGGCGATACCGAACGCACCGCCCTTTTGACCGAGGCCGACACCGCCACAGATCCCGTGCGCATTGCGGAAATTCATGAGCGTCTGCGCGCCATTCAGGCCGATAGTGCTCCGGCCCGCGCGGGCTCAGTGCTGGCGGGACTTGGCTTTAGTGCGGAAGCCCAGCGCCGTCCGGTGTCTGACTTTTCCGGCGGCTGGCGGATGCGTGTCTCTCTCGCCACCGCCCTGTTTCTAGAGCCTGACCTGCTGCTGCTGGATGAGCCGACCAACCATCTGGATCTGGAAGCGACTCTCTGGCTGGAAGGCTGGCTGACCCGTTTTTCCGGTGCGGCCCTGATTGTCAGCCATGATCGCGGGCTGCTGGATTCGTGTGTCGATGCCATTGCCCATCTGGACAAGGGAAAGCTCAGCCTGACCCCCGGCGGCTATGAGAATTTTGTCCGAATCCGCACGGAGCAGGCGTTGCAGCAGGCCCGCGCTGCCGAGCGAATCGCCGCCCAGCGCGCCCATATGCAGTCCTTTGTGGACCGCTTCCGGGCCAAAGCCACCAAGGCACGACAAGCGCAGGCCCGCGTGAAGGCTCTGGAAAAGCTGCCGGTGATTGAAAGCGTGGTGGAAGACACCCCCACCCGCTTCGCCTTCCCGGAGCCGGAACAGCTAGCCCCGCCCATGTTCACGGCCAACCGGGTCACCATTGGGTATGGCACCACGCCCATTCTCTCCAACCTGTCCTTCCGGCTGGATATGGAAGACCGGATTGCCTTGCTGGGCGCGAACGGGAACGGGAAATCCACCCTCGCCAAGCTGATTGCCGGGCGTCTGGAACCCATGTCCGGCTCGGTTGAGCGCAACTCACGGTTGAAAATCGGCTATTTCGCCCAGCATCAGGCGGAAGAACTGGTGCTGCACCAAACCCCGATTGACCACATGGAACGCGCGCTTCCCAAAGCCCTCCCGCCTGTGGTCCGGGCGCAACTGGCGCGGTTTGGTCTGGATGCGGACCGGGCGGAAACCCCGGTCAAAGATCTCTCCGGGGGTGAAAAGGCTCGCCTGCTGCTGGCCCTTGCCACGCGTGATGCCCCGCAACTGCTGATTCTGGATGAACCGACCAACCATCTGGATCTGGATGCGCGTGATGCGCTGGTTCGCGCCCTCTCAGAGTTTGAAGGCGCCGTGCTCCTCATCAGTCATGATCCGCATCTGGTGGAGATGGTGGCCGATCGGCTCTGGCTTGTCGCAGACGGCAAGGTGACGCCGTTTGACGGTGATATGGCGGATTATCGCCGCTGGCTGATTGAGCAAAACCGTGCGTCCAACCGCAGTTCCAAGCAGGACACCTCCGCACAGGCCAGCCGCAAGGATGACCGGCGGGAACGCGCTGAAGCCCGCAAGGCTCAGGCTCCCCTCCGCAAGATCATTCGGGATGCCGAAGCCAAACTGGCTAAGCTGGCGACAGAACGCGCGAAAATTGAAACCACTCTGGCTGACCCTGCTCTTTATGCAGACGGCAAGGCCGATGAGGTCACGCGCCTGAACACGCGCCTCGCCGCCATTGGTAAGGAACAGGCGGACCTGGAAGAACGCTGGCTGGAAGCCGAAGCGGAAATCGAAAGTGCCGCTGCGGAAGACTAAGCCCCTTTAGCCCGCTCTGGCAGCTTCTTTCCCTGAGTCCCGCTTCTCACTCCAAAGAGAGAGCAGGAACAGGACAAGGCCGATGCAGGAGAGGATCATTCCGGCCCAGCCGGTTGCTGCGTCCCCGTAGCCCGCCACCAGCACAAGGCCGCCAAGCCAGGCCCCCAGGGCATTGGCCATATTAAAAGCCGCGTGATTCATGGAGGCCGCCAGTGTCTGGGCGTCTGCCGCCACATCCATAAGGCGCATCTGCATGGCAGGAGACAGCGCAATCCCACCGCCGAGCATAAAGACGGCAAGGGCTGTCAGCGGAATATTGGACGCCACCAGAGCAAACAGGCCCAGAGCCGCCGCATTCCAGATAAACGCGCCAATGGTGGCCCATTTCAGGTTCTTATCCATGACAATGCCGCCAACCCATGCACCAACAAACATGCCCATCCCCCACAGGGACTGGAACAGCGGCACGGCCCAGATCGGCACATGCGTCACCTGCTGCAAGGTCAGAGAAAAATAGGTGTAGACGCAGAACATCCCGCCACAGCCCACAGCCACCGTGCCAATAACAAACCATACCTGCTTGCGGGTAAAGGCTGCCAGCTCACCCAGAGCTGAACGGGCGCGGTTGGGTGAGTCATAGGGCACAAAAAGCTGAATCATGACGCAG
This sequence comes from Acetobacter sp. P5B1, assembly GCF_018811985.1. NCBI lineage: Bacteria > Pseudomonadati > Pseudomonadota > Alphaproteobacteria > Acetobacterales > Acetobacteraceae > Acetobacter > Acetobacter sp. P5B1. Next base: position 104,708 of record NZ_JACRVS010000007.1, read on the forward strand.
CAGATCGCGCTGATCAGCCCGATAAGCAGATAAGACAGTCGCCAGCCAAAATAGGTACCCGCGTAACTGGCAAAAGGCGCGCCGAGGATATTGGCAATGGTCATGCCCGCAAAAACACGCCCGACAGCCCGGCCGCGATAGCCACGATCCACAAGTCCCGCTGCAACCAGAGCCGACACCCCCATAAAGGAGCCATGCGGCAGGCCAGTAATAAAACGGGCAATCTCCAGCATGTGCAGAGACGTCGCACAGGTGCTCAGGCAGTTTGTCACAGCAAACCACGCCATCAGCACAACCATCAGGGAGCGGCGTGAAAAGCTGGCCCCCACCACAGACACCAGAGGTGCCCCAACCACAACACCCAAGGCGTAAGCGGAAATCGCCCCACCCGCCTGTGGCACGGTAACATGAAGACTGTCCGCCATCTGGGGCAAAAGCCCCATCGCTGCGAACTCGCCCGTTCCGATTGCAAATGTCCCCACCGCAAAAGCGAGAATGGCTTTTGAGGCCGCCTGAAGGCCTCCGTCGTTCCCGCCTGACATCTTTACCCTAACTCCCTAACGTCCAAATGTTTTTGAATAGTCTCAATAGGAACATTTTATTACAGAACAGACAAAAATATGTACTGTCCCCTGTTCTCTGTCACCAAAATCCAGATCAGCCGTTACATAGTCCTTCCTAATCCTGAAAGACCTGCCTTCCATGACGTCCGCTTCTGCCTCTCCCCCTGATTGTAACACTCCCCCGGCGCAGACTGAGGGCGATCAGGGTTCAGCCCAGCCGCCCGCCTGCCCCCTCACCGACGACAATACGGATAACAGCACCGGCTGGCTGGGCAGCATTACCCATATTCTGCGCCTTACGCTGGGACTGGCCGTTATCGGGCTGATGGTGTGGCTGCTGGGTGACGTGCTGACCATTCTGTTTGCGGCCACCCTGTTTGCGGTTGTGCTGCATGGTCTGTCCAAAATTCTGGTCAAGCACCTACGCCTGCCCTATGGCTGGTCCCTCACAGCGGTTGTCGCCGCTCTGATCGCAGCGGTTGCGTTGCTGATCTGGGGCAGTGGTCCCGCAATTGTCAGCGAGGCCGCCAAACTGCAGGACGCCCTGCGCCAGCAGGAAGCCTCTCTGCGCGCAACCTTGCAGACCAGCCCCACCGGCCAGATGATCCTGAACTATCTGCCAGCCTCCCTCGGCGGCAATCAGGGTGGTAACGGCAGCAGCCTTGCTTCGCTCGGGTCGCGCATTGCAGGCTCCATGACGGGCATTCTCGGCTCAGCCTTTGGCGCGGCAGGTACGATTGTGGTGATCCTGATTGCCGGGCTGTATTTCGCCATGGACCCCGGCCTGTACGCCAACGGCGCGCTCCGGCTGGTGCCTGTGGCTCAGCGCCCCAGAGCCCGTACGCTGATGCTCCACGCCAGCCAGACCCTGTGGGCCTGGGTGGCCGGACAGTCTCTGGACATGCTGGTGGTGGGTGTTCTCTCCGGCGTTGGCCTCTGGTTTATCGGCGTGCCGCTGGCTCTGGCGCTGGGTGTACTGGCGGGGCTGTGTAACTTTATCCCCTATATTGGCGCGATCATGGGTGCTGTGCCTGCCCTGCTTCTGGCTTTGTCCCTGGGCACGCGGGAAACCATCATGGTGGCCGTGCTTTACAGCGTCATCCAGTTTTTTGAAGGGAACGTGCTGGCTCCCGTCATTCAGCGCCATGCCGTGCAGATGCCGCCTGCCATCACCGTGCTGTCCCAGACCCTCTTTGGCGCCATTCTGGGCTTCCCCGGCCTGATTTTCGCCTCTCCTCTGACCGCAGCCCTCCTCTCCATTTTCGACGGATTGACGCCACCTCTCTCAGATGACGAACGCGTATAAAAACTCCGTCGTGACAAACCGGTAGGAACACCGTAAGAATTTGGTAATCACTTCCGGAGTCTGGGTCCCGAAATGCGCATTCTTCTTGTTGAAGACGACCAAACAGTCAGAACTTTCATTGCTAAAGGCCTGTCCGAATCCGGGCATCTTGTTGAACAGGCTGAAAACGGCAAGGATGGTTTGTCACTCGCCACCAACGAGAATTTCGACATCATCATTCTCGACAGGATGCTTCCTGGCGGGGTGGACGGCATTCATATTCTCGAAACGCTCCGGCGGCAGGGCAACGTAACCCCTGTCCTGCTGCTGTCTGCTCTGGCGGAAGTAGACGAGAAGGTTGCCGGCCTGAAAGCCGGTGGGGATGACTACGTCACCAAGCCTTTCTCCTTCAGTGAACTGCAGGCGCGTCTTGAAGCCCTTGTCCGGCGCAACCGGAACGAGGCCCAGCCGCAGACCCGCCTGATGGTCGGGGATCTGGAAATTGATCTGCTTGCCCGTGGCGTCAAACGCGCTGGCCAGAAGATTGACCTCCAGCCACGGGAATTCAGGCTGCTGGAATTCCTGATGCGCCATGCCGGGCAGGTCGTGACCCGCACCATGCTGCTTGAAGGCGTGTGGGATTATCATTTTGACCCTCAGACCAATGTAATCGACGTGCACGTCTCACGCCTGCGTCAGAAAATTGATAAGCCCTTTGGCCGTCCGCTGGTCCACACCATCCGGAACGCGGGGTATATGCTGCAGGAATGAGCAAGCCCGCTACCATTGCGTCCAGCCGCCCACACTCAGGCTTTTTACGCCTGCGTTCGGTCAGCTTACGGTTTGCACTGGTTTACGGTACGCTTTTTGTCTGCTCTGCCGTGCTGTTTCTCTCTTTTATATGGTGGGGAACAGTTGGCCTGCTTGAACACCGGGTTGAGCAGGCCATCACGACCGATTCCCGCGCTCTGATGAATATCTGGGCAGAAGGCGGCCCCACTGGCTTGAGCATGATTATTGATGACAGGCTGGAACAGGACATTGATGACAATGCCCTGTATCTGCTTGTCAATAAAGATAACAAATGGGTCGCAGGCAATCTGGCGGAATGGCCGCGGCAGATTACCAGCAACGATCACTGGTTCACCATGCCAGTCCAGCGCTCCTATACGCAGGATATGGCCAAGGTCCGGGCGTATGCCCTGCCCGATGGCTACCACCTGTTGATAGGCCGGGATATCAGCGGCCGTACGCTGCTGCGCAAGATGCTGACCGACACGCTCCTCTGGGCGTGCATCATGGTCACTCTGCTGGCAATTGGCGGGGGCTGGCTGATCCGCCGCCTGTTCCGCCACGTCATCCACTCCATCAGCCGCACCACGCAGGCCATTACGCATGGCGATATGTCACGCCGCATGCCGGTGCAGGGCTCGGATGATGAGCTGGATGAAATCGCCATCACCATTAACGAAATGCTGGAACGCATCAGCCGCCTGATGGATGGGGTGCGTCAGGTTTCCAACGCTATTGCGCATGATCTGCGTACGCCCATTACCCGCGCCCGGACGCAGCTGGAAGATGCGGCGCTGCATGCAAAAAATGAGGATGAACTCCGGGCCGCTATTGAACAGGCTGTTGGCAATCTGGACAATGTCACCTCCATTTGTCAGGCCCTGCTACGTATTGCCCAGATTGAATCCGGCGCGCGCCGCTCTGCTTTTGTCCTGTTTGATCTCACCCCGGCCCTTCAGGACGTGTGCGAACTATATGAAGCTGTGGCGGAAGACCACGGGCTGACCTTTGTGCAGCACCTGCCAGACCATCTGCCCTTTTTTGGGGACCGCGCCATGTTCCAGCAGGCTGTGGCCAATCTGCTGGATAATGCCGTTAAATTTTCCCCACCTCATGGCACCATCGCCCTTTCAGCTGAAGTCCACTCCACAGCGCGGCGCTCAGACGGCAGCCGAGGCAAGCTGCTCAGCCTGAGTGTGGCGGATGAAGGTATTGGAATGAGTGAGGCCGATATGGCCCGCGCCTCTGAACGGTTCTTCCGGGCGGAGCAGGCCAGAAACACCCCCGGCTCCGGCCTTGGCCTGTCACTGGTGCAGGCTATTGTGCAACTGCATGACGGGAAGTTAGAGCTGGCGTCCAACGCGCCTGGACTCATCACCCGCATTGAAATTCCGTTGCCGGATGCGGAAACTGTCCCGCCCGCACAGCCCATTCCCGCCAACCATTAATTCCTTCAGGTTTGGCATAAATAAACCATTACAAGCGCCTATTTGCCTTGAAAAAGACATTAGTCCTCTTAAAAATTCTTATGAATGAGACGTTCTCTGCCTCTCGCCCTGGTGCTGACGTTAGGGAGTATCGAGACCACAGCCATTTCCACCCGGCTTTCAGCACAAGCGGTTCTCCCCCCATCACCCCCGGTTGAGGGGCGACGGATCATGCCTGCGCTGCCCTCACCCAAACCTGTGGTGATTACCTCGGACAGTGTTGCCTTTTGCTTGCGGCTGTCTCGTGTCATTGAGAGTTATAATAACGGTGCGTTGCCACGCAGGGTCAGTCAGTTGCGGGAAGAAGGGACAGACCTTTGCCGTCAGGGACTGGTCCGCTCCGGGCTTATCCGCCTGCGGCGCGCCCTCGTCAGTCTGAAAAGGACAACGCCTTAAATGCGCCTCCCCTCTCGCCTCACCAGCCTTAGCGCTCTGGCCCTCGCTCTGACCGCTATTACCCCGGCGCTTGCTCTGGCTCAGAACAAGCCGGAAGACAGCTATACCCGTCTGGAAATCAGCGGTTCCGGCTCTGTCAAGGCGGCTCCTGACCAGCTCATTGCCCGCTTCCGCGCGGAAAGCCGCGATAAAACAGCCGCCGCTGCCCAGAAAGCCGTAAATACTCTGGTGCATCATGCTGTTGAGCAATCTGCCAAAACAGCCGGGGTCAAAGCCGCTGTGCTGCAATATTCCGTCTCAGAAAATCGGCCAGACAAAGCCCCGGCATCCTGGACCGCCTCGCAGGCACTCACCTTTACTGCGCCCGATGGCTCCGGTCTGCTGCCGCTCACGGGTGATCTTCAGGGTGAAGGACTGATGCTGGAAGATCTTTCCTGGTCTCTTTCGCCGGAGAACCAGAAGAAACTGATGCTGGACGCTGAGAAAAATGCTGTCGAGGATCTGAAAAAACAAGCCGACACGCTGGCAGCCTCTCTTGGGCTGCATGTGGTGCGCTTTGCCACTGTCTCCATGTCCAGCGGCGGATTCCCGCGCCCTGTCATGATGATGGCCATGGCGGCCCGTGGGCCTGCAGACAGCGCCCCGCCACCGTCCAGCACGGCAGAAGTTCAGACTGTACGGGCCACTGCCAACGCCACGGTGCTGCTGGCACCGTAACGCTGAGGCGTGGGCATCGAACCTGCGCGGGCATGTCGTCCCAATAAAAAAAGCGCCTGTGCGAGGATAACCCGCACAGGCGCTTTTTTGTGTCTGGTAAGGATGCAGGACGATGCCCTGCAACCCCAATCAGAGCTTAACGGGGTGCGAGCACCATGATCATCTGCCGGTTTTCAAGGCGCGGCATCTGCTCAACTTTAGCCTGCTCATCCATCTCGGTCCGGATACGCTCCAGAACCTTGATGCCCAGTTCCTGATGCGCCATTTCACGGCCACGGAAACGCAGGGTGACTTTCACCTTGTCGCCATCACCCAGGAAGCTTTTCACAGAACGCATTTTAACCTGGTAGTCATTTTCGTCGATATTCGGACGAACCTTGACTTCCTTGATCTCAATGACCTTCTGCTTTTTCCGGGCTTCGTTGCGCTTTTTCTGCTGCTCGTACTTGAACTTGCCGTAGTCAAGAATCTTGGCAACGGGCGGTTCTGCGTTCGGGCTAATCTCAAGAAGATCAAGTCCGACGCCATACGCGCGAGCCAGTGCATCGCGGGTCGACATGACACCCGCCATCTCGCCTTCTTCGTCAATCAGACGAACCTGCGGTACGCGGATCTCTTCGTTAACACGTGGTCCCTCGCGGGTGGGCGGCGCGGGAATAGGGGGTCTGGCTATGGTCAGCTCCTGTCATGGATAAAAAAACTAAACAGAAGCACCTCCCGGTGCCTCCGCTTACAGTGTTATTATGTGCGCAATTCTTAGCCGTTTATCAAGCATATCCGGCCAGAAAACAGACTCATTCCAGCCCTGCCAAAAACAAGGAGCCGAGTCTCACGCTTTTTTGCGCAGATCTGGCGGCGTTGCTTCCTTGGCAATGCGGGTCACAACCTCATCAAACCCAAAGGTTTCCTGATCTTTGCCACCGAGCCGGCGCATGGCCACGGTCCGCTCTTCCGCTTCCCGACGGCCGACCACCAGAATAATCGGCACGCGGGCCACGCTATGCTCACGAATCTTGGAATTGATCTTGTCATTCCGCACGTCGGCTTCCGCAGCCAGACCGGCCGCACGCAGGGCAGCAGCCACTTCTTCCGCATAAGGTCCGGCATCACTGACAATAGACGCCACCACGACCTGCACCGGAGCGAGCCAGAGCGGGAAGCGGCCTGCATGCTGCTCGATCAGGATCCCAAGGAAGCGCTCAAAGGAGCCGAGAATAGCGCGATGCAACATGACGGGGCGATGACGGGCAGAATCTTCGCCAATATAGCTGGCATCGAGTCGTTCCGGCAGCACAAGGTCAACCTGCAGGGTGCCGCACTGCCAGTCACGCCCAATGGCGTCACGCAGCACGAACTCCAGCTTCGGACCATAGAACGCGCCCTCACCCGGATTATACTCATACGTCACACCGGCCACTTCACACGCTTCCTTCAGCGCGCTTTCAGCCTTGTCCCATGTTTCATCGCTGCCCGCCCGCTGTTCCGGCCGGTCTGCAAATTTCACACGGACATGCTCAAAGCCCAGATCCTTGTAGACTTCATGCAGCATGCGCACGAACTGCACGGTCTCATCGGCAATCTGGTCTTCCGTGCAGAAGATATGCGCATCATCCTGCGTAAAGCCACGCACGCGCATCAGACCATGCAGCGCACCAGACGGCTCATACCGGTGGCACGCGCCGAACTCGGCCATACGGATCGGCAGTTCACGGTAGGACCGCAGACCGTGGCGGAAAATCTGCACATGGCAGGGGCAGTTCATGGGCTTGAGGGCGAGGGTCTTATCCTCATCCTCAACAGTCGCCACAAACATGTGGTGGCGATATTTGTCCCAGTGGCCAGACGCTTCCCACAGTCCACGGTCCAGAAGCTGCGGCGTGCGCACCTCCTGATACCCGCCACGGGTCTGCGCCCGGCGCATATAGTCCTGCAGCGCGCAATACAGACGCCAGCCTTTATGGTGCCAGAAGATCTGCCCCACAGCTTCTTCCTGAAAATGGAACAGGTCCATTTCCCGGCCAATACGGCGATGATCGCGGCGTTCGGCTTCTTCCAGCTGGTGCAGGTGGGCGTCCAGTTCCTTCTGGTCGCGCCAGGCCGTGCCGTAAATACGGGTCAGCATGGGGTTGCGATGGTCACCGCGCCAGTAAGCGCCAGCCACCTTCATCAGTTTGAAAGCCGTGCCGACATCCTTGGTGTTGCGCAGATGCGGGCCACGGCACAGATCCAGCCATTCACCCTGACGGTAGATGGAAATATCCTCATCTTCCGGCAGATCACGGATCAGCTCGGCTTTGAAGCGCTCACCTTTTTCTTCAAAGAAGGCGATGGCTTTATCCCGCGGCCAGACTTCCCGCACGAACGGCTCGGCATTGGCCACAATTTCCTTCATCCGCGCTTCAATGGCAGCGAAGTCTTCCGGCGAGAACGGCTCGTTACGATAGAAGTCGTAATAAAAGCCGTTTTCAATGGACGGCCCGATGGTGACCTGCGTGCCGGGGAAGAGAGACTGCACAGCTTCGGCCAGCACATGGGCGGCGTCGTGCCGGATCATCTCCAGAGACTCCGGGTCCTTCCGGGTAATGAAGCGGACGGCAGCATCCTCGGCCACAGAGCGACCAATATCCTGCAGCGCGCCATTGACCTCCATGGCCAGTGCCGCTTTGGCCAGCCCCGGCCCGATGGCTTCGGCAATGGCCGTGCCCGTGACCGGCCCGTCAAAACTGCGAACGGATCCGTCAGGCAAGGTGATGGCAGGCATGGAAGAACTCCGGAGATCAAATGGTTGTAAAGGCTTTTAATGGCGTCAGGAGAGCGCGGCTGCAACCCTGTTGACGGAAAGTGTCGCCAGATCCCGCGCAGAAAGCACACAAACCTGCCCCGGCACGCGCCCGAGGGGGGCTGTGAGGGCGGGATTACTGTCCGCAGAAAACAAGACCACGCTCGGGCAGCCCATGATAGCGGCCAGATGCATCGGCCCGGTATCATTCCCCACAGCAACCTGCGCCCGGGCCGCCAGACCGGCCAGTTCCGGCAGAGTGGTCCGGCCGGTCAGATCCAGCGCCTGCGGGCAGACCTGCCTGATCGCCTCCGCCAGGGGTTTATCGGCCCCGCTCCCCACAACAACAGGGCGCAGTCCCCGGCTTTCAAACCGGGTTGCCAGTTCTGCATACCGGCGCACAAGCCAGCGCTTGGCCGGGCGATGGGGGGACGCTCCGGGCACAATCAGGCCATAGGGTGCATTGAAGTGCGGCCCCAGCCCTGCCAGCCATGAAACATCCGGCAGAGGTACATCCGTAATCCCTGCCCCCAGCAACTGATCGCGCTGGCGGGCGCGGGTGTGCATGTCATTCCGCCGGGGATTGGCGTGCACCAAGGGAGAGCGCCCTACATGCCCGCACCACATCTTCGGGCATCCGGCCAGCACATAATAGCGGGCCGTGCGGCTGGAGGTCTGAAGGTCATACATCCGGTCATAACCGCGCAGCTGTTGCCGCAACGCCAGCAAGGCCGGAAGGTTGCCCCATGAAGGACGCTGATCGACCTTAACCGCATCAAACCACGGGGAAAGACGGGCGAGTTCCACAAAGGGTGAGGTCGTCAGTAAGGTTATCTGTGCTGTGGGGTGTGCTGCCCGGATAGCCTGAAACGGCCCGAAGCTCTGCACAAAATCCCCCAGCGCACCGAGCCGGATGACCAGAATACGGCGCAAACTCTGGGGTTGTGTCACGGCGAATCCGGGTCAGCGGCCAGAACGGCCAGATCCTGCCGGGCCAGATCGGCCTCATGGCTGTCAGGGGAGAGGTCCAGCACATGCTGCCAGTCCGCCTGTGCGCCGGTGGCATCCCCTACCTGCTCCCGAATAATCCCGCGCTCCAGCAAAGCCGCAGCATCGTCCGGCATCCGCTGCAAGGCCAGCGTAATATGCTGGGTGGCTTTATCCAGTTGCCCGAGCCGCCGCTCTGCTGAAGCCAGCAGCACAAACGCCTCGGTGGGAGCTTCTGCGCCCCGCGCAACCAGCGCGGTCAGATCCGTCACCACAGCCCCGGTATTGCCCTGCTCAAGCAGGGCGCGCGCTTTGGCAAGCCGCAAATTCGTATCCCCGGGGCGAATGGACAGGCCATAATCGACGATATTCAGCGCGCCGGGCGGATTACCGGCAGAAAGCCAGGCTTCTGCGGCTTCTTCCGCCATCACAGACCGCAGGCTGGCAGAGCTTTCCGGGCCGGAGGGCGGCGCTTTGCGCACCAGATCATCCAGCTCCTGCGCAGCGTCCAGTTCATCGCCCAGTTCCAGCAGGGCCAGAGCATGGCAATGCCGGGCTTCCCTGTCCCCGCCGTGCTTCATCCAGTCCTGTGCGTAGTCCCGCGCGCCGAAGGGGTCTTCTTCCACCATGCTCATGCACTCGGCCAGAGCCCATGTCTGCGGCGCTTCTTTGCCCCCGTGGCCAGTGCTCGTTCCCGTCCCCGCCTGCCCGACTGCGGGATGAGGGCGGATGGTGGCCGCGCTGGCCGGAACACCGGCCAGCAACAGGCCTACTCCGAGTGTCGCAGCAAATGGTGCGCAGCGCGCCGGAACAGACCGGGCAGAGAAGGACAAGTGCGTCATCTCTCTTTCCATAGCGCGGATACAGGCCGGGTGGTCAAGTCGGGCCAGAAATGCGGATGTTCGCGGAAGAGTGTCTGTTGCCAGAAAACCATGCTAACAGCCCTAATATGACGATACCGCCACATTCCCCCGTCATCCTGCAAATTCTTCCCGCTCTGGAACAGGGCGGCGTCGAACGGGGCACGCTGGAAATGGCAGATGCCATCACGCAGGCAGGCGGCACTGCTCTGGTGATGAGCGCTGGCGGCAGGCTGGTCCCTTCGCTGGAACGGCTGGGGGCGCAACACCACACCCTGCCCCGCTGTGGGAGCAAAAACCCGCTCTCCATTCTGCGCAACGCCGGCACGCTGGCGCGCTTTATCCGGCAGAATAATGTGGCCCTCGTCCATGCCCGCTCGCGCGCCCCGGCATGGGTGGCACGTCTGGCCTGCAACCGCACCGGCACCCCTTTTGTCACCACATGGCATGGGGTACATGCCAACAATTTCCCCGGCAAAAAGCGCTATAACGCTGTTCTGGCATCTGGCGACCGGGTGATTGCCATCAGCCAGCATATCGGCCAGCGGCTGGCGCAGGAGTATCACGTCGGGCCGGACCGCCTGCGGGTCATTCCGCGTGGCGCTGACATCACTCAGTTCAGCCCGGATGCTGTCAGCGGGCAGCGCGTACACCGGCTGGCTGAAAGCTGGGACGTGCCCGCAGGCGTTCCGGTTATCCTCATGCCCGGCCGCCTGACAGAGTGGAAAGGCCAGCGTTTCCTGCTGGATGCTCTGGCACGCGTGAAGAAGACTGCCCCCATGACGCCCTGGGTCTGCGTGTTTGCGGGATCCTGTCCGCCCGGCCATGCCTATGGGGAAGCCCTTGTTGCCCATGCCCGCACGCTGGGCCTGACGGAACAGGTCCGGTTTGCCGGGCATTGTCAGGATATGCCGGCTGCCATGGCACTGGCCGCGCTGGTGATTATTCCTTCCCTCCGGCCAGAACCGTTTGGGCGCGTTGTGGTAGAAGCACAGGCCATGTCTCGCCCCGTAATCGTCACAGCCCATGGCGCGGCGCTGGAAACGGTCCAGCATGGCCTCACCGGCCTGAGCGTTCCCCCCGGTGATGTGCAGGCGCTAGCCGAGGCTATTGCCAGTATCCTGCACGCCCCGCCTGAGGCTCTCCACGCCATGGGAGAGGCCGCGCGCGCCACCGTGCTGGCTCACTACACGACCCACGCCATGCAGCAGGCAACCCTGAGCGTTTATGATGAGTTGCTGGGCACCAGCCTCCATAAAAATGAGGCCGCCCCCTTTCAGGACCAGTGCGTTGCAGGATAAGGGATGCGGCCTGCCCGCCCGCTTTTTCCGACACCGGCCCGCTATGGGGTGCCTGCCATGACCAGCTCTCCACTTCCCTCCGCCTCCCCGTCACCCGTGCTGACCAAAGTGCCGGAACGCATTGCCTTTATGGCCGCTCCGACCGAAGTCGCCAGACACGAGTTTGACCGCCTGACTCACCAGTATGGCAACTGCCATCCGGGAGAAGCTGATGTAGTTGTCTGCCTTGGAGGCGACGGCTTCATGCTGGAAACGCTGCGCGTGGTGCTGGAGCAAAATCTCACCGTGCCGGTTTACGGGATGAACTGCGGCTCCGTCGGGTTCCTGATGAACCCGATGCTGGAAGACAATCTGCCCAAACGCCTGACCACCACCCAGGCCGCCACCCTGCACCCGCTGCGCATGACGGCCCGCACCATGCGGGGGGACACGCATGAGGCTCTGGCCCTGAATGATGTCTTCCTGTTCCGCCAGACCCGTCAGGCCGCCAAAATCCGGGTGGATGTAGATGGGATGGTGCGCATGCCGGAGCTGATCTGCGATGGCGCATTGCTAGCCACCCCGGCAGGCTCTACCGCCTATAATCTGTCCGCCCATGGGCCAATTGTCCCGCTTTCGGGCAATCTGCTGCCGCTGACCCCCATCTGTCCGTTCCGCCCCCGGCGCTGGCGCGGCGCACTTCTGCCTTCTACGGCACAGGTGGGCTTTACCATTCTGGAAGCTGAAAAACGCCCGGTCGCGGCGGTGGCTGATTCGATTGAAATCCGCGATGTGGTCTCCGTGCATATTCATGAGGACCGCAATCTGGCCGTAACGGTGCTGTTTGACCCCGGCCAAACCCTGTCCGAACGCATTACCGCAGAGCAGTTTTCCGCCTGATGCCCTACATTCGCCCCGTTAGGCGCATAAAAGATCACTCTGAAGGGTGTTCTGCCATTTCACCCCGCCCCTCTTCTGGTTTAGTCTTGTCCGCAATGCACAACTCTCATCTCCGACCGCGCCGTCTGACAGGATTGTGCGCCCTCCTCCTGCTGCCGACCTCGCTCGCGCATGCGCAGGTTGTCACCAATACGCAGGCGCTGGATGAACTGGCGAGCAAGCACCCCGCCCCGGCTCATACCGCCCCGCATCCGGCTGCGCACAAGACAGCCCCCACACCCAAACGGGTTGCACCGAAGCCGGTCACACAACCACCGCTGACGCACCCCGTCACGCCCGCTCCCGCAACCTCAGGAACACCTGCGGCTGCCACGCAGAATGCGCCTGCCGCTACTACGGCTGCACCGCAAACCACACCAACTCCTGCTGCCAGCACCACAGCACCCGCAGGCAATGCCAAGCCGGCAACGCCCGCCCATCCACCTGTTCCGGCAACCATTCCGCTTGCACCGCCGCCGGTGCCCCAACTCACGCCGGCTCCGCCCGATGTGGAACTCCACCCGTTCCCCATGCCGGCACAGCCTGCCATTGACGAAAAAGCCATCGGCACTGTGTCCACCATTCCGGGAGGCGTTCAGGTTACCTTTGCCGCCGGGGCCGCTACGCTGAACCCCGAAACACATCAGGCTCTACTGGGTTTTGCGCAGTCGCTGGCTGACAAGCCGCATGTGCGCGCCCTGATTGATGCCTACAGCTCCGGCGCTGTGGATGATCCGTCCCTGCCCCGCCGCATGTCCCTCTCTCGCGGGCTGGCGGCACGCAGCGTGCTGATGAATAGCGGCATTCCCTCCACCCGCATTTATCTGCGCGTGATCGGCCTGCCCAAAACCCCCGCCGATCATGGTGGGCAGGATTATATCGATATTTACCAGTCAGACGCTGTACCCTGACGCCCTTCCTCTTCTAACCGGACCGGAACCAGATGACGCGCCCCACACAGTATCTTTTCAGAATGATCGGGTTTCTCGTGTGTGTGGCGCTCGTCGCTGCAACATTGTGGCGGCCACTGCGGGATGCCTTCTTCAGCAACCCGCTGCTTGATGGTCTGATTCTGGGGATTCTGGCCATCGGTATTCTGTGGAATGTCGTGATGGTCCGCCGCCTGTTGCCGGAAGTAGGCTGGGTGGACGCCATTCGTCAGTCCCGCACCGGTCTGGCTGCCCTGCCTCCGCCGCGTATGCTGGCCCCGCTGGCCACGGCCCTTGGCACCCGCCCGGACCAGCGCGGCAACCCTGCCGCCCTTTCCACCCCCGCCATGCAGGCCGTGCTGGATTCCATCTCCGGCCGACTGGATGAAGGGCGGGAAGTCTCCCGTTATCTTACGGGCCTGCTGATTTTTCTGGGTCTGCTGGGCACCTTCTACGGCCTGCTGCTGACTGTCGCCGCCATTGCGGACGTCATTGGCAACATGTCCGTCGGTGGTGGCGATCTGGACGCCATGTTCGGGCAGCTCAAAACCGGTCTGGCCAAGCCGCTGCATGGCATGAGCACGGCATTTTCCGGTTCTCTCTTCGGTCTGGCCAGTGCGCTGGTTCTGGGCTTTCTGGATCTGACCGCCGGACAGGCGCAAAACCGCTTCTTTAATGAGCTGGAAGAATGGCTGGCGGAACAGACCCGCTTTGGCGCGCCCTCCGGCTCTGGCGTGGAAAGCACAACCTCCGTCCCAGCCTATATTCAGGCCCTGCTGGAACAAACGGCGGAAAATCTGGAATCCCTGCAAAATCTGGTCCGCACCAGCGAGGCCCGGCGTGAGCGGGAAAGCGCTGTGCTGAGCAAGCTCTCCGACCGGCTGGAATCCACCGCAGGCCAGACAGAGGCTCTGCATAATATCGAACGCCTGCTGCAAACGCTGGTGCAGAACAATGAGGAAGGCCGCACCCGTATGACGACGGATCTGCGGAATGATCTGCGTCTGCTGGCCCGCACTATTGCTGCGACAGCCGAGACTGCGCCCTCCGACCGGAAAGCACCCTGAGCATGGCCCGCCGCCGCAGAAAGCTGCACGCCGGACTGGATGCGTGGCCCGGCTACGTGGATGCGCTTTCCACGTTGCTGATGGTCGTTATTTTTGTGCTGCTGGTGTTTGTCATGGGCCAGACCCTGCTCTCCGCAGCGCTAAACCGGCGTGAGCATGTGCTGGAAAAACTGGAAGGCCAGACGGCAGAACTCTCCCGCCAGCTTGATACGGAACACGCCCGCAACCATGCGCTGGAAGACAGCGTGACCGGCCTGCAAGCCCAGCATACCCATGATACGGAAGCCCTCTCGGCCCAGACCGCCGAGGCCGAAACCGCGCGCAATGCCGCACAGGCCGCCAGTGCCCTGAGCGTTGCCGACCAGACGCGGGTCACGCAGCTGAATGATGAACTGACAGACCTGAACGCCCGTCTGGCTGCTCTGGCGCAGGCGCTCGATGTCTCGCAGAAAACCGTGCAGAACAAGGACGCCACCATTGGCGATCTTTCTGCAAAACTGAATACCGCTCTGGCAGACAAAGTCGGCCAGCTCAGCCGCTACCGCTCCGAATTTTTTGGCCGCCTGCGGGACATCCTGCACAACCAGAAGGGCGTGCATGTGGTGGGCGACCGCTTTGTGTTCCAGAGCGAAGTGCTGTTCCCGGTGGGGAGTGCTGAGCTTTCTAAGGAAGGCCAGTCAGAAATCCATACGCTGGCCCAGACCCTTAAAAGCGTGACCAGCCATATCCCTGCCGATATTCCATGGATTTTGCGCGTGGATGGTCACGCAGACCGGCAGCCTATTCACACCGCCTTCCCCAGTAACTGGGAACTCTCCAGCGCCCGCGCCATTACGGTGGTTAAGCTGCTGGTCGCGGAAGGGATCAACCCGCACCATCTGGCCGCAACCGGCTTTGCCGACTATCAGCCGCTGGATACGGAAAGCAATGCTGCCGCCTACGCCCGCAACCGCCGGATTGAATTCCGTCTGACGGACCGCTGAGAACATTCCCTGCCGGGAGGCTTTGTGTCCCTTAACCCGGCAGTGTGAGGGTCTTGTCCCACACCAGCAGGATATGCCCATCCACTGGCTCAACCATGCGGGCCGAGCCGAAGCGTATCTGTGCCTGAGCAGCCTGCGCGGGGGTATCGCACAGAACAAAATTGCCGCCCTGCGTGTACCAGTCCCGTTTTGACAGGTAATGAAACGGCTTGATTTCGGCGCCAAATTCCACCGGCGCAATGCGCACCTGATTGGGTAGACTGTTACTCGCGGCACTCCAGTAGGACGCAAAACCCTGCGTCAGACCAAGACGGGCTAATTCCATATTGATGAGGAAGTTCCGATTTGTCTGCCAGATGTGCAAGGTTGGCGCAGGCACACTCAGCACCGCATAAACTGCCGCTCCTGCCAGCCCCATTGCCCGGCCAGCCGCAGGCAGAACCGTATGCCGTGCCAGCAGGAGCGCCATCATCACATATGGGAACACCAGATAGCGGGTGGAGGCATCATCAATCGCCAGCTGGCTGAACGTAAACGCCCCGACCATAATGCCGATGCACAGCAACGCGGCATAATCAAACAGATCCAGCTGCCGCGTTTTACTCCGCGCAACGCGCACAACACCCCACAGCGCCAGCAGCAACACGGTCAGATGGAGCAGTTCTTTCCCTGCGCCGTGCAGGGAAAACTCTTTTTCAAAAAAATACGCCCCGAAGAAGTGCAGAACCCCGGAAACCAGCACGGAGAGATTATACCAAACCCGCGCCTGCCCGGCGAAAGACATGGTCCACAATCCCGGCACATGAAAAGCGCCGTTATGTGCCAGCACGGCTTTCAGCACATGCGCCAGCCCCAGAGACGCCAGCATGCACAGCACCAGCCGCCCGTATTCCAGCCGGCGCTTTTGCACGCTCAGCAGAGCAGAAGCCCCCAGAACGGGGAGAACAAAGCAATATTTTACAATGTCATCACTGGCGAGGCACAGGACCAGTAGTGCGACAAAAAGCCCCCACACCGCCGGTTTCTCCTGCCTGATCTGCGCAAAAATCAGCAACCAGCAGACCAGAACCCCCACATAGGCACCCATATGGATGCAGGGGATCAGCATCACCTGCACACCAAAGGCCGTGGGGGCTGCAACCAGAGCCAGCCACCACCATGCCCCAGCCGGAGCCATGATCCGACAGAGCCGGAAAGCCAGCAGCACCATGGCGGCCAACAGCATGGCCGGCACCAGATAGTAAAAAGACAGATGCCAGCCTGCCAGACCCGCCAGTACAACGTATGGAAGCGTTTCTGTTGCATAGTAGGATTCAGCGGAAAGGTCCCAGCCATGCAGCAGACCATTCCCATGCAGAATGTCCTGCGCCTCCAGCACAGCGGAGGCACTGTCTGAATTAAGCGGCAGGGTGGCCGCCAGAGACATGTAAAAGCCGGACAGCACGACAAAAGCCTGCAGATAGCCAAGGCTCTTCTTGCTGATCTGTTTGAATAGTACAGACACTCTTGCTCTCTCAAACACTGGCTTTCCCCCAAACGCAGGGGCAATTTTTTCAAGCTTTAACCGCCAGCACTTTACCGCTGGAGGCGCTGCAATTTCTCATAGCGGGCAATCACACGCTTACGCCGCAAGCCGGACAACCGCTGGATCCAGAAAATCCCGTTCAGCTGATCAATCTCATGCTGGTGGCAGGCCGCCCGCAGGCCCTCCGCCTCCTCCACATGGGTCACGCCATCCAGATCCTGATACTGCACCCGCACTTTGGCGGCCCGCTCGATCAGATCCGTCACACCGGGCATGGAGACGCTGCCCTCTTCCTGCCGGACCGTTTCTTCCGACAGCCAGATGATGTCCGGGTTCACATAAATCTGGGGCTGCGGAGCATCGGGGAGTTCCAGCACCACCACACGCTGCGCCACGCCAATATGCGGGCCGGTCATGCCAATACCCGGTGCGGCCCGCATGCTGTCGAGAATATCCTGCGCCAGAGCGGACAGACCATCATCAAAAAGCGTCACAGGAGCGGCTACCTGCCGCAAACGCTGGTCCGGAAAGCGGACAATCGGGCAAATTGTCATAGCGAAGAGTTGTCAGACATGCGTCAGGAGATCAAGCAGTTGAGGAAACAGTTCGTGCCCCTCACGCCCCAGAAAATGCCCACCACCCGGCACTTCCAGCGTTGTGGTATGCAGAGACGCGGCAAGAGCCTGAGACAGGCGCGGGTCCACGATCTGATCATTGTCAGAAAAGACAGACGCCCGAAACGCACTCCGGCGCTGCAAGTCCTCATAATCCAGAGGGGTGTCCGTAAAGGCGTCCAGTTCTGGCAGCGTCTGAAGATGTTTGTCGAACCCGGAAACCAGAACATAACCTCCCACCGTCTCCCCTTTGGGGCGGGACATCAGATGACGCAGGAGGGTCACGCACCCAAGGCTGTGGCCAATCAAAACCGTCTGGTTGTTCAGGTGCGGCAGAAGCGTATGCAGAGCCTCGGCCCAGGCTTCAGGCTCCGGGGCCTGAGACGCTGGCAGAGCGGGCACAGAGACCGTAGCTCCGCGCTGTTCTAACTGCTTTTTAAGCCATGGGAACCAGTGCGCCTCAGGATTGGCCATATAGCCATGAACAATCACATACTGTCTTGAGGACAAATCAGGCATCTTCTGCTCCGGCCAGCGCGACGCTCAGCTCGCGGTTTTCATGGCCTCTTCGACGGTTTTCCGGGCTTCGGTAGCGAGTTCATCCACGCGCTCATTTTCCGGTACGCCGGAATGGCCCTTCACCCAATGCCATGAGACATCATGCTGTTTGGCCGCATCCAGCAAACGCCGCCACAAATCCATATTGGCAACCGGGTCACCCGAGGCATTCCGCCAGTTGCGCCGCACCCAGCCCGAATGCCAGCGCGTAATACCGTTGCGCACATATTCGCTGTCCGTATGCAGCCGCACTGTGCAAGGGCGCTTGAGGGCTTCCAGCGCTTCCGCCGCCGCCGTCAGTTCCATACGGTTATTGGTGGTGGCTTCTTCCCCACCGGAAAGCTCACGCTCTACACCTTTAAAGCGCAGCAGCACCCCCCAGCCACCGGGGCCGGGGTTGGGGCGGCATCCGCCATCTGTCCAGACTTCCACAACCTGCGGAGAAGGCTGCTCCGCCAACTGCTCGGCAGGGGCGCTCATTTCAGAATCCGTAGCCATCAACCGTCTCCGTTGCCAGATGGAAGCGCAGGCGCTTGAGGTAATCCAGCGGGTCTTTAGGGGTTACCAGCGCATCTGCCGGCGTGTTGATCCAGTCATACAGCCGCGTCAGCAGGAAGCGCATGGCCGCACCCCGGGCCAGAACCGGCAGCGCCTGCCGTTCTGCGGCACTCAGCGGGCGCACAGACTCATAGCCCTGCACCAACTGGCGGCCGAATGTGACGTTGAATGACCCATCGCCTTCAAAACACCAGGCATTGAGGCAGATGGCGATGTCATAGGCCAGAAAATCCGTGCAGGCGAAATAGAAATCAATCAGCCCGGAAACGGTTTTACGCAGGAAGAAAACATTATCGGGGAACAGATCCGCATGGATCTGCCCATGAGGGAGCGCAGGATTTGCACCCTGCCCCGGCCAGTACGGCAGAATATGCGTAAAGGCGGCGTCCAGTTCCGCCAGCAGACCCGGATGCACTGCCTCCGCTCCCGCCCGGCAAGAATCCAGCAGCGGCTGCCATGCATCCGGCCCCAGAGCGTTGGGGCGCACAGGTGTATAGCTCCGCCCGGCTTCATGCAGCTGAGCCAGCGCCTGCCCAAGCGGACGGCAATGCTCCTGCCGGATTTTACGCGGCCAGACACCGGGGAGAAACGTTGTAATGGCCGCAGGCCGCCCTGCGAGGGTGCCGAGCGTCTGCCCGGCTGTGCTGGCCACGGGCTGCGGGCAGGAGACACCCTGCCCCGCCAGATGCTGCATCAGACCCAGAAACCACGGGAGTTCCTGCGCATTCACCCGCTTTTCATACAGCGTGAGGATAAAATCCCCCTGCGTGGTGCGCAGCTGAAAATTGCTGTTTTCCACACCCTCGGCAATGCCGCGAAACGCCACCAGATTCCCAATGGCGTAATCGCTCAGAAAAGCCTCAAGGGCTTCATCGCTCACATCTGTATAAACGGCCATCCTTCTGCGCTGCCCTCAGCCCAGAGGAGCAGGCAGGCGGAAGATCACGCTTTCTTCCTTCACCGTGCGCTCATCAATGCACAGGGTGTAACGCTTGGCCATTTCGGCCACCATTTCCTGCACCAGTGCTTCCGGAGCAGAGGCACCCGCCGTAATGCCCAGCGTGTTCACGCCTTCCAGTACGGACCAGTCCAGCGCATCCAGACGCTGCACCAGCAGAGCGCGCGGTGCGCCGGAGCGCTCGGCCACTTCCCGCAGACGCTGGGAATTGGAGGAGTTGGGGGAGCCGATCACAATCACCAGATCGCATTCCGGCGCAATGGCCTTCACTGCTTCCTGACGGTTGGTAGTGGCGTAGCAAATATCCTCGCGCTTCGGCCCTTCAATCAACGGGAAGCGTTCGCGCAGGATGTCCACGATCTCAGCCGTATCATCTACGGAGAGCGTGGTCTGCGTGATAAAGGCCAGACGGGAGGGGTCAGCCGGCTGCACGGTACGGGCTTCTTCCGCATCGTTAATCAGCGTAACCGCACCGACGGGCAGCTGGCCCATGGTCCCCACCACTTCCGGATGCCCGGCATGGCCGATCATCAGGATATGGCGGCTTTCCGGCCCACCGCCGGCAAAATGACGCTCGGCCTCACGGTGCACTTTGGACACCAGCGGGCAGGTTGCATCCAGATACAGCAGGTTGCGGCGTTCCGCCTCAGCCGGGACCGTTTTGGGCACACCATGGGCAGAGAATACGACGTGGCCATCAGGCGGAACCTCATCCAGTTCCTCGACAAAAATGGCACCCTGCGCTTCCAGAGCTTCCACCACCGTACGGTTGTGGACAATTTCATGACGCACATAAACAGGTGCGCCGTAGCGACGGATGGCTTCTTCCACCACGCGGATTGCGCGGTCTACCCCGGCGCAGAACCCACGCGGACCAGCGAGAAGAACCTTAAGAGACTTGCCATGCGGGGCCTGTGCGGGCTCCTGTGTGGCGGCGGGAGTTTGATCGGGCATGGTGTTCCCCAAACTTGCGGCGGACGGTATAGAAAAAACAGCTATAAGAAGCATAAGTAAGGTAGGCTATGCCCGAAACCCTGAGCAGGTCGCGGTCACCGTGGCCATGGCCTACGCAAAGCGAGGTGGTGATGCAACCCGTTTTCCGGCATTGTGGCCAGCACAACCCTGCTTGATGTCTATGTTTTGCTCGTTTTTTATCTGTTCAACCCCCTCTAACCGATAATTCCGGATTTGCACATGTCCCAAGACCTTTCTCATCCACGCCGCCTGCTGCCCCGCTTTGCGGTGTCAGGTCTTGCGGCTCTTGGCCTGCTGACCACCCTTGGTGGCTGCGGGGATGAGGAAAATGCCTCCATTGCCTTTGCCCCCTCCTGCCCGCTCACACATATTCCGCCGGAAGCTGCGGATTACTATCTGTATGACGGTAAGACCGCGACCTTCCCGCATCTGATCACGCGGGCGAGCATCCTGAAATTACAGGGGGATTGTCTGGGCGCCGGGCCGAAGGATCTGAAAACCCGAATCGCTTTGCGTTTTGTAGTCAGCCACGGGCCGGCCGCCGCTGGCAGCACCGTCACGCTGCCCTGGTTTATTGCCGTGCTGCATGGGGACCGGATTGTGAACAAGCATGTGTTCAAACACACGTTCCAGTTCCCAGCCAACCTCTCCAGCATTACCAGCGACAGCAAGGTCGTGACGGTCGATCTGCCCATCCCGCCCAAGAACATAGACTCGGATTACCGGTTTGAAGTGGGCTTCCAGCTCACCAAAGAGCAGCTGGACTATAACGAAAAACATCTGAAAAAAGTTGACTATCAGGCTTACTAAAACCTGAGATAGCTGCCAGCCTGTCTAACACGTGCGCCGGTGCGGATGGCTGCCAGCCTGCCCTGCTGTCCCTCCAAGGGTAGACCGCAGAGCAGGCTTACAGGACTAACCCGAACAGAGCAGGTTAGCTGACAGGCGTTGCCGGGAAGCGCGCAGCCTCAACCGCTGCTTTCTGGCGAGCAGCCAAAGCGGCTTCATCAAAATCCTGCACGATCTCATGAAAGAGTTCGTACCAGTTCATCTTAACCTTCAGACGCATGAAGACAGAGCCCAGCCCCACGGCGGAACGGTCCACGAGCACAAATTCCCGCGGCAGGCGCACACCGCCCGTGCGTTGCAGGCCTTCATGCACTTTGGACAGGATTTCACGCCCCAGAGCGGGATTGTTGCCTTCCTGAATATACCGCACGCGGTTATCCATCAGCGGTTCATACAGGAACCCGGCCCACTCGTTCAGGACGTCGATCTTTTCCGGGGTCAGGTCCGTAAAGCCCCACGCGGCATAGGCTTGCGTGGCCAGTTCCTTATCCTTGGTCTGCAAGGCCCGGTAGAGGTCGATATTCCCCTTGATGAAGGACGGATTGAAAATCCGGATCGCCCCAAAGTCCAGCAGGTTCAGCCCGTAATCATCCCGCACAGTGAAATTCCCCATATGGGGGTCTCCATGCACCACGCCATACTGATACAGCGGCACATACCAGGCGCGGAACAGTGTGCGGGCAATCTTCTGCTTCTGCTCTTCCGTCAGGCCTGCCTGAATAACGGCGTTCAGGCCGCGCCCGTTGACCCATTCCATGGTCAGCAGGCGGCGCGTGCAGAGTTCATCAATCGGAGCCGGCACCGTCACTTCCGGACAGTCAGCCAGAGCAGTCCGATACAGCCGCATGTTGGCGGCTTCACGCAGATAATCGAGCTCTTCGCGCAGGCGCTCGGCAAGTTCTTCCACCACGTCATCCTGACGGATGGCGTTATCCAGCCGGTGGTAAACCCCAATGGCCATACGGAACTGGCGCAAATCGGCTTCCACCGCCGCATTCATGTCCGGATATTGCAGCTTGCACGCGACCTGCCGGCCATCAGCCAGCACGGCTTTATGCACCTGCCCGAGGCTTGCTGCTGCTGCGGCTTCCCGCCCGAAGGAGCGGAAATTCCGTTCCCAGCCAGCCCCCAGTTCCGCCGTCATGCGGCGGCGCACAAAATTCCAGCCCATAGGTGGGGCATTGGCCTGCAACTGGGCCAGCTCTTCCGCATATTCCTCCGGCAGCGCGCCGGGGATGGTGGAGAGGAGCTGAGCCGCCTTCATCAGCGGCCCTTTCAGACCACCGAGAATGGATTTCAGATCTTCCGCATGTGAGGCACCGCCTGAGCGAATCCCCATTTTGTGTCCGGCAAGGCGAGCAGCAATGCCACCCACGGTGCCGGTTGTCTGGACCATGCGGCGCAGCTCACCAAAAACGCCGCTATTGTCCAAGTCCCGTTCGGCCATGTTACGCCTGCTCCAGCTGATCGATAAAGCCGGAGATCACATCCAGCCCCTTGCGCCAGAAGCCCGGGTCGGACGCATCCAGCCCGAACGGTGCCAGCAGTTCCTTGTGGCGTTTGGTGCCACCGGCTTCCAGCATGGCAATATATTTATCCTGAAAGCCCGGTGCGCCCTCACTGAACACGCCATACAGCGCATTCACCAGACAATCGCCAAACGCGTAGGCGTAAACATAGAACGGCGAGTGAATGAAGTGCGGGATATACGCCCAGAAGACGTCATATTCGGGCGTGAAATTGAAGATCGGCCCGAGGCTTTCCGTCTGCACCTGCAACCAGATTTCGCCAATCCGCTCCGGCAGGAGCTCACCGGATTTACGTTCATCATGCACGCGGGTTTCAAACTCGTAGAACGCAATCTGGCGCACCACGGTATTGAGCATATCCTCTACCTTGCCAGCCAGCAGCGTACGCTTGCGGGCCGGATCGGTTTCTGCATCCAGCAAGGACTGGAAGGTCAACATTTCCCCAAACACGCTCGCCGTTTCCGCAAGCGTCAGTGGGGTATTGGACTGGAAATAGCCCTGCTTTGCCGCCAGAACCTGATGCACCCCATGGCCCAGCTCATGTGCCAGCGTCATCACGTCGCGCGTGCGGCCATGATAGTTCAGCAGGATAAACGGATGCGCAGACGGCACTGTGGGGTGCGCAAACGCGCCGGGAGACTTGCCAGGAGCAGGCGGCACATCAATCCACGGATGCGTCAGGAAGGTATTGATCACCTTACCCATACGCGGGTCAAAGCCATCATAGGCTTTCTGCACAATCTGTTTGGCTTCGTCCCACGGGATTTTGCGGTCTTCACAGCCGGGCAGTGGGGCGTTGCGGTCCCAATGCTCCAGCTTATCCAGCCCCATCCATTTCGCTTTGAGGGCGTAATAGCGATGCGCAAGGCGCGGATAATCTTCCCGCACGGCGGAGACCAGCGCATCCACCACTTCGTCCTCAACCATGTTGGACAGGTTGCGGGAGGATGTGGGGCGGGCGTAATGGCGCAGCCCGTCAGAAATCGCTTTATCTTTGGCCAGCGTGTTGGTGATGAGGGCGAACAGCCGCACATTCTCACCAAACACCTTACCAACGGCTTTCCCGGCCTTCTCACGCACAGAGCGATCCGAATCGGACAGGCGGTTCAGCGCATCACCAACCGGCATTTCCTTGCCATCCAGCGTGACGCGCAGGGCGGCAATCGTCTCATCAAACAGACGGCACCAGGACTGCGCACCCGTTACGGATTTTTCCAGCAGAACCTTCTCGACCTCATCAGAAAGCTGATGCGGGCGGAACAGGCGCGTATCATCCAGAAACGGCTTCCAGTGCGCCAGAGCCGGGTCCTGCATTTTCTGCGCCAGATCGGCATCATCCAGCCGGTTGAGTTCCAACGTAAAGAACAACAGATGCGTGGAAATATCCGTCAGTTTTTCACTAATAGACTGGCTGAAACGGCTAATTTCCGGATCGGACGAATTCGCGGCAAACAGCAGCGAGGCATAGGACCCGGCCTTGCCCAGTATCTCCTCAATCGCCTCACAGGTGCGGATGGCTTCCGCCACCTCAGCCCCGGACAGACCTGCCAGCTTGCCCTGATAACGGGAGGCAAACTCTTTGGCCTGCTGTTCAGCCTGAGCCAGATCCTGCTTAATCGCCGGATCTTCCATACTGTTATAGAGAGCCGAAAGGTCCCAGCGCGGAAGGGTGGAAGCCTCCTGCCCCGGCGCGGCACTGGTTGCGGCCACAGCCCCGGCTTCCGCAGCAAAGGCCGGAAGCTGAGACGAACGGTGAGAATGCGCTGTATGTTTCATAAGCGGCATCCTATCGCGCAATTTAGCATGAGGCGAGTACATGTGAACGCAATTGGGGTTCACATACGGCGCAGGTCAGGCTGCGCACTCAGCACGGCCCGAAAGACCTCCCTGCCTTACACGCTCATAAGGCAGAAACAGATCTTTCGGGACCATCCTCTTTGTCAGGCAAAAGCCTGATCAGGCAGATTTGGCCAGATCTTCTTCCGGCACACTAAAGCCGATGATACGGGCGTAGTCTTTCGGCACAATCTGCCAGAAGCGCGGCAGAACATCGTTCCATTTATGCAGCAGGTTTGTTGCATAAGGAGAACCGGTTTCTTCCACATGCCGCTCAACCAGACGCCGCAGTTCCTCCGCCCAGCGCTCATCCGTCACCCGTGTCCAGAACAGGGACTCCGGATTAACGCGCTTTTCAAAGGTGTTGGTATCATCCAGCACAAACGCCATGCCGCCGGTAAAGCCTGCACCGAAATTGTCGCCAATTTCGCCCAGCACAACCACGGTGCCGCCGGTCATATATTCACACGCGTTGGACCCGCAGCCTTCCACCACGGCCACAGCGCCGGAGTTACGCACCGCAAAGCGTTCACCCGCCTGCCCTGAGGCATAGAGTTCGCCCGCCGTCGCGCCATACAGCACCGTGTTGCCGATAATGGCGTTCTGGTTGCTGACAAGCCGGGAAGACGGAGAAGGCCGCACGGTGATGGTCGCGCCGGAAAGGCCTTTACCAACATAATCGTTGGCATCCCCCAGCACTTCCAGCTTCAGCCCCTGCACGGCAAACGCCCCCAGTGACTGCCCGGCAGACCCGCGCAGACGCACCGTGAGGTGGCCCGGTGCCAGCGTCGTCATGCCAAACTTCCGCACAATGAGAGAAGACATGCGGGTGCCAATGGCACGCTGCGTGTTCTGCACGTTGTAGTGCAGCTGCATTTTCTCACCGTGGTCGAACAGCGGTTTCGCATCGCTGATCATCTGCGCATCCAGCGTATCCGGCACCTCGTTCCGGCCTTCCAGCGTGCAATAGCGCGCAAACGGGCCGGGATCTGCCTGTGACAGCAGGGAGTTGAGGTCCAGATCATCCAGATAATCCGCGCCGCGAGACACCTGACGCAGCAGATCAGTCCGGCCGATCACTTCGTTCAGGCTGCGGAAGCCCAGAGACGCCAGAATATTACGCACATCTTCAGCAATGAAGGAGAACAGGTTGATGACTTTCTCCGGCGTGCCTTCAAATTTCTTGCGCATCGCCTCATCCTGCGAGCACACGCCCACCGGACAGGTGTTGGAGTGGCACTGGCGCACCATGATGCAGCCCATGGCCACAAGGCTGGCCGTGCCAATCCCGAATTCTTCCGCACCCAACATAGCGGCAATCACCACGTCACGTCCGGTTTTGATACCACCATCCGTGCGCAGCTTTACGCGATGCCGCAGGCGGTTGAGCATCAGCACCTGATGCGCTTCTGCCAAACCCAGTTCCCACGGCAGACCGGCATATTTCACGGAGGTCAGCGGACTGGCCCCTGTGCCACCGGAATGGCCGGAAATCAGAATGGCATCGGCTTTTGCCTTCGCCACACCCGCCGCGATGGTGCCAATGCCGGAACGGGCCACCAGCTTGACTGTCACCGTGGCATCCGGGTTGATCTGCTTCAGGTCATAAATCAGCTGAGCCAGATCTTCGATCGAGTAAATATCATGATGAGGCGGCGGAGAAATGAGAGTCACACCCGGCGTGGCATGACGCAGCTTAGCAATCAGCCCCGTGACCTTAAAGCCCGGTAGCTGCCCGCCTTCACCCGGCTTGGCACCCTGTGCGACCTTGATTTCCAGCTCACGGCAATCATTCAGATACTGTGCCGTAACACCAAAGCGACCAGACGCCACCTGCTTGATGGCGGAAGAGGCATTATCACCATTCGGACGCGGTTTTGCACGTTCCGGATCTTCCCCGCCCTCACCGGAATCAGATTTCGCCCCAATCCGGTTCATGGCGATGGAGAGCGTCTCATGCGCTTCCGGGCTGAGGGCCCCCAGAGAAATAGCCGGGGAGATCAGGCGTTTCCGCAACTGCGTAATGCTTTCCACTTCCTCTACCGGAATGGGCGTGCGCCCTTCCCGGAAGTCCAGAAGATCCCGCAGCGCCACCGGCGGCTGTGCCCGCACGGCGTCCGCATAACGCTTGTAGATGGTGAAGCTGTCACTCGCCACAGCGGTCTGGAGCATGTGGATCAGCGTGCCATCAAACGCATGCTGCTCGCCCTTGCGGCGCAGTTTGTAAAAACCGCCGACAGGGAGGGCAAGAGACGCAGAATCCCATGCTTCCTGATGGAAGGTCAGCACATTGCGGGCAATCCCGGGCAGACCAATACCGGAAATGCGGGACGGCATACCGGGGAAGAATTCCGCCGTCAGTGCGCGGGAGAGCCCCACCGCCTCAAAGTTACAACCACCACGGTAAGACGCCACGATCGAAATGCCCATTTTGGACATGATCTTGAGCAGGCCTTTATCCACGGCCTTCCGGTAACGCTCCATGCACTCACGCAGGGAGAGCTTACCAAACAGCCCGCGGCGATGCCGGTCCGCAATACATTCCTGCGCCAGATACGGGTTAACCGTGGTCGCACCGACCCCGATGGTCACTGCAATGGAATGCACATCCAGCGTGGTGGACGCCCGCACGTTCAGAGATGTGAAGGTGCGCAGGGAATTGCGGACAAGATGCGTATGAACTGCCGCTGTCGCCAGAATCATCGGGATATACGCCCGGTCCGGAGACTGGTTTTCATCCGTCAGGAACACATGCGTGCAACCACCACGCACGCTTTCCTCTGCCTCACGCCGGATGCGGGCAATGGCTTCACGCAGGCCAGCCTCGCCTTCCTTTGCGGGGAAGGAGCAGTCAATCAGGCAGCCGGAGGTGCCGCAGAAATTACGCAGCGCTTCATATTCACCCGATGTCAGAACCGGGCTGGGCAGTTGCAGCATTTCGCACTGCTCTGCGGACTGATCCAGAATATTCCCAAGATTTCCCAGACGTGTCGCAAGACTCATCACGCGGGATTCCCGCAGGGAATCAATTGGCGGGTTGGTCACCTGACTGAAGCCCTGCCGGAAATAATGTGACAGACCACGGAAACGCGGAGACAGCACCGCCAGAGGCGTATCATCACCCATGGAGCCAATGGCTTCTGTCCCGTTTTCCACCATCGGGTGCAGGATGGCTTCCAGCTCTTCCAGCGTGGTGCCCACAGCCAGCTGACGGCGACGCAGTTCATCACCCTGATAGAGAACCGGCTCTTTTACATCTGAGCGGACAATACAGCCAATTTTCTGAATACCACCGACCCATGAGGAGAAGTCCTGACGGGAGGCCAGCAGATCCAGCAGTTCTTCATTGCCGTAAAGACGTGCTTCCTGCAGATCGACACCGATCACATCGCCCGGGCCAAGCCGCCCGCGTTTGGCAACATTGCTTTCAGGCACACGTACCATGCCGGTTTCAGACCCGACAATCAGAAGATTATCGTCTGTTACCGTATAGCGCAGCGGGCGCAGGCCGGAGCGATCCAGACCGGCAATCACCCAGCGGCCATCCGTGGCACACAGGGCTGCCGGGCCGTCCCACGGTTCCATCACCGCATTGCAATAAGCAAACATATCGCGGTGAGACTGCTTCATCAGAGAATTCCCACCCACGCTGGCAGGAATCATCAGCGCCTTGGCCGCAGGCGCATCACGCCCGGCAAAGGTCAGCAGTTCAAATACGTTATCCAGCGTCGCTGTATCGGACCCACCAGCCTGTACCAGCGGTTTGATGTCCTGCATCCACGGGTCAAGATCCGGGTGAGACAGCCGCGTTTCGTGGCTTTTCATCCAGTTGATGTTGCCGGAAATGGTGTTGATTTCACCATTATGGGCCAGACGACGGAACGGCTGCGCCAGCTTCCATGTAGGGAAAGTGTTGGTGGAATAACGCTGATGATAAATGGCAAAGCGGCTGA
The DNA here is from genome assembly GCF_018811985.1 of Acetobacter sp. P5B1. Classification (NCBI taxonomy): domain Bacteria; kingdom Pseudomonadati; phylum Pseudomonadota; class Alphaproteobacteria; order Acetobacterales; family Acetobacteraceae; genus Acetobacter; species Acetobacter sp. P5B1. The sequence continues at coordinate 133,127 of NZ_JACRVS010000007.1, forward strand.
CAAAGCGCTCATCCAGCAGATCCGGATAGAACTCGGTCAGATGCTCGGCCAGGAACATGCCTTTGTAGATGATCGAGCGGCAGGACAGAGAGCAGATATACAGATCGACCTGCGCTGCAATTGCCGCTTTTTCAATCCGCCGACGGATAACGTACAGATCCCGCTCAAACGCCTCTTCTGCCGTACCCGGCAGGTTGCGGATCATGATCTGTTCAATTTCCGGGCGTGTCGCGTTGGCTTTTTCACCAATACAGGCCGTATCAATCGGCACCTGACGCCAGCCGTAAATGCCGTAGCCGAAGGCCAGAATTTCCGTCTCGATAATCTGGCGGCACTGTTCCTGCGCGACCAGATCCGTCTTGGGTAGAAACACCTGCCCGACGGCGATGATCGCACCCTCTACCGGCTGGTCACCCGTGCTGGTGATTGCATCCGCAAAGAAATTCTGCGGGATTTCCACATGGATACCGGCACCGTCACCCGTTTTTCCATCGGCATCCACCGCACCGCGATGCCAGATGGCTTTCAGGGCTGCAATACCGGCTTCCACCACGTCACGACGCTGCTTGCCGTCCAGGGCTGCAACCAGACCAACGCCACAGGAATCCCGTTCATCAGCCGGGTCATACAGGCCGTCCAGAGCGGCAACATTGTTGTCCCACGCTTCAAAAAACTCTTTGGCGCTTTCACCATGCGTGGTGTCAGGATGCTTCTGCATACCCATTATCCCTGCTCCGCTACGGCCTGCGCCGTTGCGTGTGTTTCAATCCATTGATGAATGCGTTCCGCCGCATCCCGACCATCGCGAATAGCCCACACCACCAGACTGGCCCCGCGCACAATATCACCTGCGGCAAACACACCCGGCAGAGTGGTCATGAAGCTATCATGCCCCACCTTGAGCGTGCCCCAGCGGGAAACAGCAAGGTCCGGCTGGCCCCACAGCTGCGGCAGCGGTTCCGGGTCAAATCCCAGAGCGGCAATCACCAGATCCGCGTCCAGCGTGAAGGAGCTGCCTTCCAGCGGTTCGACCGACTGGCGGCCCGTGGCGTCTGGGAGGCCCAGCTTCATGCGGGTGGCGCGTACGCCCGTCACATGGTCATCACCCAGAAACGCTTCCGGCGCGGACAGCCAGACAAATTCAACGCCTTCTTCTTCCGCGTTTTTCACTTCCCGCGCGGACCCCGGCATGTTGGCCTTGTCACGCCGATACAGACATTTAACGGATTTGGCCCCCTGACGAATGGCCGTGCGCACACAGTCCATCGCGGTATCGCCACCGCCCAGCACCACGACATTCTTGCCTTTGGCATCCAGTGCCTGCGCATCGTCCGGCAGTGTATCGCCCAGAGAACGACGGTTAGAGGCGGTCAGATAATCCAGAGCGCGTTCAATACCCGCCAGCCCGGCACCGGGGCCACCAATCTCACGGGATTTGTAAACGCCGGTGGCGATCAGAACGGCCTGATGGCGGCTGCGCAGTTCTGCAAAGGACAGATCACCCTCGCTGCTACCAACGCCCTGCCCCAGATGAAACGTCACGCCGCTTTCTTCCAGCAGAGCATGACGGCGCGCGACGATCTCTTTTTCCAGCTTAAAACCGGGGATACCGTAAACCATCAGGCCGCCCACGCGGTCATACCGGTCATACACATGCACCTGATAGCCTGAGGCCCGCAGGCGCTCAGCGGCAGCCAGCCCCGCAGGACCAGCGCCGACAATCCCGACGGATTCCGTCCGTTCCCGCACAGGGCGTGTGGGTTTGACCCAGTTATTCTCAAAGGCTGTGTCGGTAATATAGCGCTCGACCGCACCAATGGTAACGCTCTCAAACCCCGGCTCAATGACACAGTTGCCTTCACACAGACGGTCCTGCGGGCAGATGCGGCCACAAATTTCCGGGAATGTGTTGGTCGCGGAAGAGACCTCATAGGCTTCTTCCAGCCGCCCTTCCGCCGTCAGCATCAGCCAGTCGGGGATATTGTTTCCCAACGGGCAATGCACGGAACAGAACGGCACGCCACACTGAGAACACCGGCTGGCCTGCTCACCTGCCGCAGCGGGAGAGAACTCCTCATAAATCTCCGCAAAATCCGCCCGTCGCGCCTGCGCTGTGCGCTTATCAGGCTGCTTTTGAGCGACAGAGACAAATTTCAGCATGGGTGTGGTCATAAGGCGTTCCCCGGAGACGGGGCGCGCGTCAGACAGACCTCGCCCCAAACAAGCAGGACTGAGGTAGCGCCTTACGCGCCATTCTGAAAAGACAGCATTACTGCCCTTTCTTTATTTTTCCTGTTTTTGAAAGAGATTTAGCCTCAAAAACCATTTTATATAGGATTCATATCGGACCTTTTTGTCTCTAACACCTTATTCTACAAGGCGAACGCCTGAACGGCCACCACCCGCCCGATAACGGGTCAGATAAAACGGCACGATGGCCTCTATGCTCTGCGGAGTCAGCCCGAGCTTTTCAAAACCCGACTGACCGGGCGGCACAACATTGTCCTGAGAGAGCATCAGCAACTGGTCACGCGTCAGGATATGTCCCGGCAAACGCTCGAAAATCGCTGCCTGAATGCGCGCCAGAGCCGGCGGCACCACGTAAAGCGCACGAGAGCGCTGCGTGGTCCGCAAAACCCACTGATAAATCTGCTTCATGGTCAGGATATCCGGCCCGCCAAGTTCCCACACCTGCCCTGCCAGCGAGGGATCTTCCGCCAGTCGCGCCACAACCTGCGCCACATCCCCTACATACACAGGCTGAAGGCGCGCATTGGCACCATAAACAGGCAGAACCGGCAGATACCGCGCCAGCGTGGCGAACATATTAAAGAAGTGATCCTCCGGCCCGAAGATAACGGACGGCCTGACAATAGAAGCCTGCGGCATGGCGGCCCGGACAGCATCTTCCCCCGCAGCCCGACTCCGCCCGTAAGCAGACGGTGCTGAATGAGACGCCCCTAATGCGGACATCTGCACAAACGCTGGCACGCCAGCCTGTGCGGACAAACGCGCCACCCGGCCTGCTCCCTGAACATTCACGGCCTCAAGCCCCTGCCCGGATGCATCTCCCAGCACCGCGACCAGATTGATCACAACAGACGCGCCCTCGACCACACAGGATACTGAGGCATCATCCAACACCGAGGCATAGAAAGGCGCAATTTGCCCCAGCCTTCCCAAAACTCGCAGGGATGCGGCTTTATCCGGCCTGCGGCAGGCAATACGCACGGTGTATCCGGCTTCAGCCAGACGCTGGACAACATACCGCCCCACAAAGCCACCACCGCCAAACACTGTCGCAATCTTCTGCTCACTCATGGTGTTCTTTCCACTCCTGTCCGCTCTGGCCTGCCTTCTGGGATAGCCTGCGCATAGTCTACGCCTCTTTTTGGAACGTCCGGTGAGCACAAATAGTTCAGCATCCTCCCCGACCACCTGCCCCGCACCGAGAACACAGGCCACACACCATGAAAAACTGCTGTTTTTAGGGAATCTTGAGAGGCGACTGGACGCCAAATAACAAAAAGAAACAAATCCTGAGAAAAATGCATTTTTTCCGTTGACGAGGGTACGGGGCCAAGCTAAATACCCCTTCACCAGCCGGGGTAACCCGGTTGTCATCTGAGCCCAGATGGCGGAATTGGTAGACGCGCAGGTTTCAGGTATCTGTGGCCGCAAGGTCGTGGAAGTTCGAGTCTTCTTCTGGGCACCAAAAACCGTAGGAAACTGCGGCTAAGGGGGCGGTTTGGTGTAATATGGTGTAACAGCCTATTAGCCCCGCCCCCCTTAACTCCCCCTAAAAATAAACAGCATCATCTGTCTAGCACCTTAAATGCTTGTACCCCACCCCCAACCCGTACTATGCTCACGGGGCTGCGGCGGCGTGGATTGGACACGCGGGAGAGGGCTCTCCCTAAACGAGAACATGCGGCTCACCAGCCCAGAGCAAGCATGCTAGACGGATAAGGACCGGAAAGGCTCCGGGACGCCAAAGAGGTTATGCTCCGGTTCCGTCAGCGAAAGCCGGTATCAAGCCCGGCCTGCAGCGTATCTTGTAGGGTGTCGTCTAAATGCGAGGACATGCGGCTGGAGGCTGCAAAATGCCGGTTAAAATCCGGTCACACTACATGCCACACCGCTTTGCACTATGCATCGCGGAGACTGCGACAACTCAGGACGCAGGTAGACGGTGGAAGCCCGTCACTCTTTCTCTGTCGTCTAATCGGTAGGACAGCGGATTTTGATTCCGCCAATCTAGGTTCGAGCCCTAGCGGAGAAGCCAAGGCAGGCCTATTCTGCCATCGGCGCGATAACCAGCAACACTCAGTTATTGCGCCACTCGCGCCCTTTTCTCACACGCCAGCACCAGCGACCGACAAGCCGCATAAGGCCCCGCCAGCGTAGCACTCGGTCCGGTATATTCCACCTGAGCCACGCGCCCGGCCTGTAACCGCGCAACCATGTGGCACGTCCCGTGGCCGCCAATATCCAGCTCCAGAGACAACGGAGTCTTGATCGTCAGCGGCCCCTGCACCTGTTGATCCTGCCGCCATTCCAGCACCTCGCCATCCGGCAGGGCCTCCCGGTTGTCAGGCACCCCGGCGCAGGCGATCAGGTCCGCCCGGCCCATGCCGATCAGGTCATGTTTGGCACGGGTTGGGAGACTGGAGCAGGCGGAGAGCAGGATGGTGGCCAGAAGGCCGGCCTTACCCAAATGGGTCATTGCGCCGCCTCCCCTTATCAATCGCATACGCGAGGGCAAATGCCCCCGCGATGACGGCCAGCACTGCCGCCCCGATGTCGCCGTAGGCGGCCATCAGGAATCCTGAATGGCCTGATTGTCCGCGACGCATTTGGCATACATATCGGCAATCTGCTGGTCAGTGGGGCCATCAGAAGACAGGCTCGTCTCGACAGCCTGCTGGATCGTGGTCCATGCCTCGGCACCGTATTTTTCAACCAGGCCAATGACCATGGTTGAGGCGGAAACGATGGTGGAGATTTCTGTGGATGTCAGTGCCATGTCAGTTGGCTCCCGTGGTGGTGGTTGTGGTGGTGGTTGCACCGGTCTGGCCGGTAGCCAGCGCAGACTGAAGAGACGCCAGAGCACTTTCGGCTGTAGCGATTTCTGCATTGGTCAGGGTGTCGCCACTGGATACGGCGGTATCAAGCGCCGTCAGCGGGGCAAGCGCAGCATCTGATGCTGTCTTGATGTCGGCCTTGACCGTATCATTCGCCTTACCCGTGCTGAGGTATGCCTGGGCACCAGTGTCAGCCAGATGGTAGGCGCTCATGGTGTCGAGTGCGGCCTTGCGGAGCGTGACCTGATTGCCGCTGCACGCGGCCAGCAGAGGAAGCGCCGCGAGGGCAAGGATGGATTTCTTCATCATTTTTTGTCCTGAGAAATAATGGCAGTCTGGGCAACAGGCCCCTGAGACGCATTGACCCGCGCCCCGAGGTGGTTCACGGCCCAGCCGAAGTTAAGACCGATAGCGGAGACCAGTTTGTAAGGGAGCGTCCATTTGCTCCCGACCGGGGGCGCTGGAACCGCTGCGGCAATCCCGCCACAGACGATGATCACGCTGGCAACCACCGAACTCCACGGCTCCGGGATGGCAGAAAACAAAAGGGGCACCACCGCAGTGATGCCCCCGATCTTGGCCGCGTTGACCGCGACGGTCTTTTTGGTCTGTGGGTCAGCCACTGGCTGCTTCTCCTGTCGATGTGGCGGTGGCTGGCTGGCCATCCCAGACCAGCCATTCAGCATGCCGCCGCCGAGTCAGGCCCGGGGANGGAACCGCTGCGGCAATCCCGCCACAGACGATGATCACGCTGGCAACCACCGAACTCCACGGCTCCGGGATGGCAGAAAACAAAAGGGGCACCACCGCAGTGATGCCCCCGATCTTGGCCGCGTTGACCGCGACGGTCTTTTTGGTCTGTGGGTCAGCCACTGGCTGCTTCTCCTGTCGATGTGGCGGTGGCTGGCTGGCCATCCCAGACCAGCCATTCAGCATGCCGCCGCCGAGTCAGGCCCGGGGAGGTGATCATCTGGCCGTCTTTGTGCATGTGGTTCCACAGCAGGAGCTGGTTCCGGGCCATAGCCTCCTGACCTGCATTCAGCAGCCGCAACAGGGTGGACCCGGCCAGCGCCGACAACCCCAGATTAAAAGCAAAATCCAGCAGGGCCGCTTCCTGCCCGGTCGTCAGGCTAACATGCACACTCTTGCGGATCTCGGGCTGAAGCGCCCGGAGTGCCGCCAGCAGCAGGCTTTCTGCCTCTGCTGCCGTGATAGGCGCTGTGCGGCCACAGACGGCGGCCCCGTTGGCCAGCCACCGGCTGCCGTAGCCGATGGTCCAGTAACCGGCCGGGCACACGTAAGGCCGCAGGCACAGCCCCTCAAACCGACGAGCCAGACCAGCCGCGAGAACGATGGGGTCATTCATTCAGTTGTCCAGATACAAAAAAGGCCGCGTCTGGCGCGGGTCATGATTTTTCCGAGTTTCGAGGCGCAATCGCGTAGGCTGAGGCCTGCTGCTGTGTCGGCGGCNTGCGGCCACAGACGGCGGCCCCGTTGGCCAGCCACCGGCTGCCGTAGCCGATGGTCCAGTAACCGGCCGGGCACACGTAAGGCCGCAGGCACAGCCCCTCAAACCGACGAGCCAGACCAGCCGCGAGAACGATGGGGTCATTCATTCAGTTGTCCAGATACAAAAAAGGCCGCGTCTGGCGCGGGTCATGATTTTTCCGAGTTTCGAGGCGCAATCGCGTAGGCTGAGGCCTGCTGCTGTGTCGGCGGCAGTGGGGCGGGAGCGTGGCGGTGATGCAGGAAGCCGACATTCCCAAACAGGTAATCGTCCCATGTCTGGCTGGAGAGGATTGTGCCCCCCGCTGCGGCCGCAATCGTGCAGACAATCCCCGCAACCACTGACCGTGTGCGCCAGCGCCTCAGGTTTTCTTCGGCCAGCCGGTTCTGGTTTTCCTGCGCGCCCGTGAGCTTGGCTAGCTGGGTTACCAGATCAAAAACCCGCGTCTCCAGTCGGGCTATCCCCGCCGTGGTGGCTACAGTGCGGGCATTCTCCTCTGCCCGCATCGTCGCCAGATCTTTGCTGATTCCGTCCAGCTTCCCGTCAGTTGCATCCTGCCGCCGCTCAACAGCGGCAAGACGGACCTCGTGACCCCCAACGATTTCGCGCAGGTCATCATCAGCCGCGACGTTTCCGACGCTCTGTGTTTCTGTCATCAGTTTTCCGGTTATTATTTTAGACGCAGCGGTTAGAAATCGCCCAGCGCAACACGACGCCAATGATTATCTGCTGTGCATACATAGTGATAATTTGCATCCTCCAAGAAGACCTCCCAGTCCGGCGTGGACTGGAGGATGCCTGTGAGGTTGGTCATTTAGTTGCTCAGTGCTGTGCCATACTGCACGGGGAACCATCCGCATGTGCTGGCCGTGGGGCAGCGATACGTNCGCTCTGTGTTTCTGTCATCAGTTTTCCGGTTATTATTTTAGACGCAGCGGTTAGAAATCGCCCAGCGCAACACGACGCCAATGATTATCTGCTGTGCATACATAGTGATAATTTGCATCCTCCAAGAAGACCTCCCAGTCCGGCGTGGACTGGAGGATGCCTGTGAGGTTGGTCATTTAGTTGCTCAGTGCTGTGCCATACTGCACGGGGAACCATCCGCATGTGCTGGCCGTGGGGCAGCGATACGTGGCTTCGGCATGATCGTCGCCATCATAAACCTTCTGTCCTTCAACGGGTGATGGCAGGGCAAGAATAGCTGCCTTTGACATTATATTCAGATATACAGGGCCACGATAACCATTTGCCGCAACTATCGTGCCGTATGCGTGCATATTCCCATAATCATCCAGACTCCACGCAACTCCGCCATTAACGGTGTAGGACAGCGCGCCCGTGGATGTGCGTGATAACGTGTGACCAGAACCAAACCCCACCCCATTGATGGCTGACACTGTTCCCGGAACAGAGAAATTTCCGTAATCATCCAGAGCAGACGTTTGGGTGGTTCCTGCAATAGTAACGATTGATTTGTTGCTCGTCTGATACCCCCACGTATGCTGATTGCGACCGGCTACAGTCTTGTTGGCGGACAGGTCAATTTTCTGATCAGCAGCCATCCGCAAAACAGCCGCATTCCCAGTAATTTTTGCATTTGATGCATCAATCATTGCGCCGTAAATCGTGGCATCAGACCCGACCACGGAGCCGTATTGCACATTACCAGTTGCAAAGATCAGACCGCTGACGGTTTGGTTGAACAGTGAACCAAACGCCCATACGGCAGTGCCATCGGCGACATGGTTTGCGCCATACCAGCCAGATGCAGTAGTGCTGAGCTTAGTATCACTGACCTGATACGTCCCGACACCACCAGTGGTCCCGGTAATCTGGCTGGTAATAGTCAAATCCTCATTGACACCGGAAGCCGTGATATTCATTCCCACCGCAAGCGTTCCCTGAACGAGCGTTTTGACGGTCAGGACGCCACCGGAAATCGTGCCATTAAACTCAGCGGGAGCTGGGAAGGTTGGCTGTGTCGCGCCTGTTTTTCCTGATGTGTAGCAATACCAGACGTAATCCACACCGCCCACGGTCACTTTGATGGTGTTGAGTTTAGGGATAGCTCCCTGCGTCATCGTGAGGTTGGTCACCTGCGCATTTGCAGACCAGGCTGATTTAGGCGTAGGCCGAGAGCCAAACCACAAACCTACACGATGCGAAGGGACATTTGCCTGATACTGATCATCCCACGGAGCCACGTCATAACCGTTACTCAGAAGATCAGATTCATTCCACTGGGAAAATGCCTGCGGTAGACGGCCTGAATAATCTGTCGAATCCAGAATGAATGCCCAGTTGGAATTATTGCCCCAACGCTCCATATTGATATCAATACCGGTATCATAGGAGTTATCGGCATTCATACCGAAGCTCTCAACGTRGCTACTCAGCCCACCCGTGTTTCCCTTGGATATGGGGCTGCTGACCGCGTGAGCCATAAATGCAGAATATTGCTGCGTGTTGCCGGCATACACTCCATTGAAATTTGGATTGTCGTTCCAAAAATACGATGTGCCCGGAAACATGAACGAGCTGACGCCTGAATTTTGGGAATGGCGCGACATTTTGAAGACTGATCCAGATTGGATGGATAAGTCATTGTCGCCAGCCGCAGCAATGTAGGGGTTCCAGATATTTGACAGAAAATTCCATGTAATTTTCTTGTTAGGGTCAGGTGTGAGAATAGTTCCTGTCCACCTGCTATATTTTGGGATATCGACCACAGCGCCATCTGGAAGCGCATTATAGATCGTCTGGATTGTTTGCAGGTCAGATGCGGAATTATCCAGAACTGCGCCAAGGTCTGCCAGATTATAATGGTCCGCAGCGCGATCCGATACCGTGCGTTGTGTGGTGGTACCTGTGGCTGCTGCCTTGGCTGCACCGACTGCACCCGTTACCTGATTTGTGATATTGCCGTACTGGTCCGGCTGCACGTAGCCGTTTGGCTTGTTAGCGTCGGCCTGTTGCACGCTGCTGTCGGCCATACGCGCCGTCTGCTCAACGGTGCCGCTTGACCCGTCTGCATACACGCCCGGCAGTAGCGTTGCGATTGCAAGNATTATAATGGTCCGCAGCGCGATCCGATACCGTGCGTTGTGTGGTGGTACCTGTGGCTGCTGCCTTGGCTGCACCGACTGCACCCGTTACCTGATTTGTGATATTGCCGTACTGGTCCGGCTGCACGTAGCCGTTTGGCTTGTTAGCGTCGGCCTGTTGCACGCTGCTGTCGGCCATACGCGCCGTCTGCTCAACGGTGCCGCTTGACCCGTCTGCATACACGCCCGGCAGTAGCGTTGCGATTGCAAGGCCTCCCTGCGGCGCAAACGGCTGATACGAGGCGGCAGAAACAACGCCAGCCCCGAAGAAAAAAGCGCTTGCAGCAACAAGGATTTGTTTTGCGTTCATGTTATTTCCCTGTGGTCGGAGCGCCCGGCGTGACCGGTGCAGATGGCGTTGTTTTCTGGGGCTGGGGCTGCGCACTCAGCTTTTTGAACTCGGGCCGGTCATGGTTGGGGCCTGCGAGAGCTGATGCTGAAACCAGCGCGGAAAATGCAAAGGCTGTCAGGAGTTTTTTCATGATGCAGAACTCTTGAAAATATAGACTGCGCCGCCATTGTTGTACCATTCGTTATCTACGAGCCCGTCAGCAGTCTCTGGCAGGTCTCCTGTAACGATGATTTTCGATACATTTATTGTCAGCGTGTCAGTTTTTGGATCGTAACCAAAAATGCCCTTGCCGGAGAGCATCCCAAAGCCGTTCTGGTCCAACGGCATTACACCAGTCGGATTGCCTTTCTGCCCATTGATGGCTGTATTTGCGGCATTGGATGCGCCACTCGCTGCATTGCTGGCGTTCGTGGCGGCATCTTGCGCGGATTGAGCCGCTGTTTCGGCTGCGGTGACTTGTGTGCCAACTGCTCCAGTGACGCTGGAGACAATTTGCGCGCCTTGAGCGTCCACGTAGGATTTAGGGACGAGATGCTCAGGCTCTGTCGGTATGTAGGTTGCTGACAGTGCGCCGGTAACCGTATCGCCGTCTTTTGCTACCGCCCCTGTCCACACTTTGGACTGAGGAACAAACTGTCCCTGCCCGTTGAAGATGCCGAACACGAGGTCAGTTGGTGCGGGCTCGGTTGAAGGCAGCGACGTCAGAGGTGTGCCGCTGGCGGTCGTGTTGGTAGTTGACCCAGACATGGGCACTCCGATTTATGCGATGAGGTAAGGAAGACCGCCGGGGCCGGTTAGGATCGTGCCATCAGGCAGCTGGATCGCGTTGGGAGGCACTGGAATACCCCCATCCATCGACGGGGGCGGGGTTGGCTCTGTAGCGTCTGTTTCGGACGTAATCGCCAACTCAATCCGTGGCGCAAGCCGCCTGCCTTGCTGGGTCACGACGTAGACGACAATCTGCTCCGTGATCCCGGGCGTGCCGCCACCAAGCATGATGCACGCCAACCCCTGAACTACACTGGACCACAGCACCGCAAGTTGCGACGGCAGATCTGATGCTGTTGGAATCTCAACCCGCTCTATGCCCGCCAGATAGTCACCCGTCTGGGAGAGGATCGCGGATAGATCGAGCGAGAAATCAAAGTGATCCGCGCTAGATTTTGGAGCCCAGGAGAGCGTGACAATCTCCGGCACAAGCCTCCGTGCCCGCAGGTTTGCCGGGGCTGAAATCGGGATTATGCGGGAGGCTGCCGGCTGCCAGATTGGTGAGGGGATGGGTGCGGTCATGTCAGTATTCAATCAAGACGAGGCCGTTCGCCCCGTAGCCGCCAGTAGCGTTAATGCCACCACCGCCGCCTCCGCCTGGATAACTGCCAGAACTCCCATCAACAGACCCGGCGCTTCCAGCTACGCCGGAAAATGCGATGCTCCCGCCACAGGGCGATCCACCTCCAATTCCGGCCTGATAGGTGGAATAATCTCCCATTTTAAACAGAATGGCGTTTGTGCCGCCGCCGCCAGCAAGAGCTATCCCATTCGCCACTCCTGCCGCTGGTCGGTTGGAGTTGGACTGTCCATATGTACCACTCCCTTCGCCGCCCTGAGTGCCGCCCCGCGCTGCTATGCCTGCAACGGTACTGTCTCCACCCACAGTTCCCGCCTCCCCGGATACAGAGGACGGCACACCACCAGCGCCCACGCCAACCCAGAGCGACTGCCCCGGAGATACAGCAAGGGACACCTCGACATATTGCCCTCCATTTCCGCCAGCGCCTGCGCCGTTGTTAACGCCAAGCCCCCCTGCTCCGCCCGCCCCCCAGAATTTTGCGAAAATATTGGTGACGCCAGCTGGAATGATCCAGTTTTGCGACTGGGTAAAGCTAATGATGTTACGCCGCCCGGACTGCACCAGCGAGGCCCACGCGGCCCCTGATACGCCGGGGGTAGTGACGTTATCGTCTGACGTAGAGACCCAAAATGTGCCGACCGCTGATCCCGCAACGACAGCACCAGACGGATAGCCGCCAATAGACTGCGCAAAACCGCTATCGAACTGTCCAAAAAAACCCGTTTGCACAGCGCGCAACGCCCGAGAAAATAGGTTGAGAAACCCATTCATATCGGCCCCGTTCGGCGGGACGCCACCAGCAGACCGGGCAACAAACGTCTCCGGCGGGAAGCCGAGCGCGATTGATGCCTCTCCGTTTCCCGCCGTGGTCTGCGTAGACGGAATTGCGCTCACATTCCCGGATGACGCCGCAGACGCAATCAGAGTGGCAAACAATCCCCGGTCATCAGTGCTTTTCATCAGGTATCGCTTTTGATCTGGTAGGAGACCCCGACGCCTGCGGGGCGCGGCAGGACGCCGCTGTTCTGGATGATAGAGACCTGCACAGCCGTCGGGATAAAATCGAAAACGTAGGTCATGGTCATGTCGCCGTTATCTTCAACCCACGCATCGCCCTGCCCGGCGAACAGCGTCATGAGAATGGCGTTGATACTGGTGATGGACCCGTCTGTGATATTCGCCATCGCCTTGGCGTTGATCAGCTGGCGGAAGGCGTCATCGGAAAGACGAAAATTGCTGGTGGCAGACGAGCCGGAGTAAAATGGGGCATTATCAAACCCCTCTTCCGTCAGGTCGTTGGCCTCGGAAAATCCGAAATATTTATCTGATGAGATTGTCAGAACGCGGCTTACGCCGACAATCCTGCCCCATACGTCCAGCCCATACCCCTGAGCGGTGCTGAGGTTCCAGACGCGCTCATACCAGAGGTCAATCAGGGCCGCCGGGTCAAACGCCTGATTCCACCCCTCAAGGATCGTCAGCAGGCGGGAAGAATTGGCGTATTGAGACAGGACCGTTTTTGCATAGTCCTGCATATCATGTCACCGTAACAACAATGTTGGATGCGTCGAGTGTAGGGATCTGGTCGATTTGCATCTGTACCGTGAACCCGGCCGGATCGGCTGCGGTCCCTATCGTGATTTCGATGATCTGCACCCATGTCCCGAGCGCCGCCACTGCTGAGTAATAGCGACTTGCGAAGAGCTTCCCACCGATGCGGGCCCGGCTGCCTCCATCCTGACCATTGAACGCCGCCAGAATAGCGGCCTGGATCTCCGTTGCCGCCGTAGACGGCACTGCGCTGGAGCTTTGCAGGTTCACGGATATATAGACCGGCGTTGGGGTGGCGCGCGTAAACTGGACTGTGTAGCTCGGCGCAGTGCTGTAGCCGCTGTTGGCATCCGTCACAGTGACGGATGTTGTGCCCGTATATCCGCAGCCCGGCGGCTTCTTGCGCAGGATGGCCTGAGCAACATCCTCGTCCGTGCCACCGTTGACGCAAACGAATAGGCTGTGGGCAGCGATAGACACACCACCAGCCGTGATTGCCGCGCCGGTGCTGTTGTCGGTCACATAGGCATCGGTAACGCCCGATACGGCCTGCACGGTTCCGGAAATCGCATCGAGAGAGCCGATAGCGTTTGCCGCAACACTTTCCTGACGGCGCTGCTCGAAAGCGATCCGCCCTTCCTGATCCGACCCGGTGACACCCGCAGCCGGGTTGGTGACGGATGAGAGGCCCGTCACTGACTGGTAGACGCTGACGGTATTAACCGGGCAGTCAATTGCACCGGTCGTCGTGCAGGAAAACGTGCCCGTGGCCGCGCCTGTCGCGTTGAGCGTAATCGGGCCGTCTGCCGCGTATTTGTTGCCGGAGCTGTCCTGTATCAGTGTGCCTTCTAGGACGACGGTGCCGGGAGAGCCGGTGCAGACAACCGAGACGACGGTTGCTGTGGCTCCGCGCCGCTCCAGAAAGTAAAGCTCCCCGATGGCGTCCTGCATCTGACCAGAGGCCCGCGCCGGGTCCACGCCGTCAAACACGGCCATCATCTGATCGTAGGCATCGCCCAGAATGGCCGTGAGTGTCGTGGCAAGCTGGCCCTGTGGTGTAGACAGGTCCGAGTTCAGCGCGTTGCCAAACGCTGCGTTGAGATCGGCCAGCGCGCCCGTCAGAATATCCGCCTCTGCCGGGGCGACGAACCCGGCATCCGTCAGGGATGGCGCGGGAACAGATGTGATGCCCGCGCTGTTAGAACCCGACATTTTGCGTTGTTCCGTCGCTAAGAGAGAGGAAGATGGTGCCTGAGAGCTGCCGTTGGGCGCTGATGTCTGTGATCACGCATTTTGCGGCTGTGACGTTCGGGACGGTCAGCGCGGCCTGTTCGGCCTGCGTGCGGAATACCCCAGCCGACTGCGACCGTCCGAGGATCAGGCGCAAATACGGAAGCCCCTTGCTGGTATCGTAATAGCACTCACCAGCAAAAACACGGATTGCGGACGCCACGTCCTGCACGGTGGAATATGGCTCCAACGCCACGGCGATGTTGCCGGATGCGTCCAGAACCAGATCCCACGTTGTCCGGTCGAGGAGGAGCGTGGAGGCCATGGTGCCAAACAAAAAAAGCCGCCCCGAAGGACGGCCAGATACAGAAATTTGCAGGATGAAGGGAATATTGCACATCCCGCATGCGGGTACAAGACTATTCTGGCAGCCCGGTTTCTCCGCCGCCAGTCTGCACACCGGGGTGCCTGTGCTGCTCCAGACTAATGTCCCCGGCCTTCACGTCGCCCGTTGCTGTCACGCTGCCCGACACGTTAACCGCGCAGTTAATGTCGCACTCGGCAGCGTCAACGATGAATTTTCCGGCGGTTTTTACGTGGAAGTCGCCGTTGATCCAGCCGCAGTATTCCTCTGGGGTGGCGTTTAGGTAGCCGCCGAGGTAGACCGCATCCGCTAGATCAAACTGCCGGAATGACCCCGGCGCAGAGGGCTTGCGATTGATTTTAACGTTTGAAATATCGCGGGCGCAGACGATAGCAATTCCGATATCACCGACTGCCGGGTCGCAGATGAAGGCCCGCTTGCCGCCTTGTAGCCGCGCATAAGGTGCGCCGTGTATGAGGCCGTGGGGCATTGTGCGCCCTGCCCCGTCCTGCTGGTGGACCATCGGCAGGATATCGACAAATCCAGCCGGGTTCAGGCCGGTACCGTTCACCGCCTTTACCTCGACCAGCGCCGGACCGCCGCCCATGCTCAAAATGCGTCGGATTGCCGAATTCAGTGCGTTAAAATTACTCGCGCTGTCCGAGGCTTTTTTTGTCCCTGTGTATTTATCGGCCAAAGGTCGCCACCCTTCCTGCAAATTCAGGCCGCTGCGCCTCCAGCATGGTAAACCACGGGCCGCCCGGAGTTTCTGTTTGCAGATCATGCTCGATCTTCTGCACAACCCACAAGCCAT
The DNA here is from genome assembly GCF_018811985.1 of Acetobacter sp. P5B1. Taxonomy (NCBI): domain Bacteria; kingdom Pseudomonadati; phylum Pseudomonadota; class Alphaproteobacteria; order Acetobacterales; family Acetobacteraceae; genus Acetobacter; species Acetobacter sp. P5B1. Next base: position 148,487 of record NZ_JACRVS010000007.1, read on the forward strand.
TGGAGGGCGGATACATGGAGGCAGCGCCCGCCACTTCCCGTAATTGCCCGTAATTATTGACCCATGCCGCTGGCGAGTATTCGCTTTGCAGCTTGATGGTGTCCCGGAAATTGATGCCAGGGTTAAATAGCGTCTGCACCAGCACACCGCCCTGACTGTAATTCGGATAGCCGACCATCCCCGTATCAGCAGAAACAAGGATGGCGGTATCAGACGCAGCAACATCCTTTGGCCAGATTGAGAGGGTGTCCATGCCGATATGATATTCAATACCGACGGACCGAGCGCATGCGTCAATCTGCTGCATCGCTGATCCGGGATAATTGACGCCGCCCGTCATAACGGCATCAACACCATGATTGGTAAATTCGAGCCCAACCTTGCCTGCAATTGCCTGCATGATGTCGGAAATCTTTGCCCCAGCGGCGAAGGACGTCGGTTCGATTGGCATCGCGGCTGGAATCGAGGTGGATAACGCTGTGACCTGAAATGCGACGTTCGGCGCGCCTCCGTAATCAACAAATGCCTCGACAATTCCACCCGTGAAAATGATTGGGCGTGTGGCCCCCGCATCTCCCGCACGCACAGTGATAGTGTTTGATGACTGATCAATCACACTGGCCTGCGCCACAGACAGGCGGTTCATGGTGCTGAGCTTCATGCCCTCGATCCGGACGGAGCACATCATGCCTGTTTCAAGGCCAGTGCTGAGAACCTGACAGCTTACGCGATGGTCCATGAGGGTGATGGTTTCCGGGCTTCCGGAAAATCCGCCCTGCCTGATATCAAAATCGATATCAATTTTCTTTTGCGTGAAACTACCCGGCATTTTTTCCTGCCTCGTAGATCAGGATGTAGCGACTGCCAAAGCCGGTATAATCGGGGTCTTGCGTGCCCTGCGTGTCAAAAAAGCAAAGATCGCCCGGCATCCCGAGGTATGCGCGCCTGACAATCCACGTGCGGTCCTGACAGATGATGCCTGCAAGGATCTGTGTACCGTTTAGAGACACGTCCATATAGACACCGTTGGTACGCTGCTGGATTGTGAGCGTGACAGCATTGCCTGATAGCGGAACATTGATCTGTTGATAGGCCACGGCGCTGATGGGGATAGTGACGGTCGCCATCAGAATGCATCCAGCGGGTTGATGGCATTTTCCTGATCTGGAGTCAGGCTTTGCGTCTGCACATTGCCTCCCGTGACCATGGATTGGCCAGACGCTTCCTGCGCCGTTGCTGCACCGGCCTTTGCCGTCATTCGTATTTCTTGCAGATAGATCCTCGCATACAGCATGGAAACGCCTCTGTGCGCCTCCCGCTCCAGAGAGTAGCCAAGGATGTTCACATTGGAATATGTGGCCTCGGGCGTTGCCACGGCATACAGATCAAGGCTGGAGGAAAGCTGCCCGAGAGCCGCCGTGAACAGGGCCTTTGTCTGCGCGGCAGAGGACGGAGACGACGACAGCCCCATTGAGGACAGGAGGTCAGAAAAGATGCTGGCCGACCCATACTCGAAGCTGCTGCCGTCACACACCATCTCCACCTCATAGCGGCCTGGTATGCGACTCTTGTTATAGCTGAGAAACGAGCCGTTTTCCTGCGGGGCATCAGACGTCTGATACATGCTCTGGATACCAACCGCCCTTACGTGGCCCGAGGTCAGCACAGGCTGATTGCTGGCGGTAAAAATCCCCCACTGACTGGCCGCATTGGTGATGGTATATTCATCCAGCGCGGTCGCGAGGATGGTCGATGCTGAGGCCGCAATCCCTGTGGAGACAGACTGCCCCAGCAGTGCAGGCACGCCAGCAGCTACAGGGATATCCCAGACCGATTGTAAAGGGATGGCATCAAGGGGCATGCGGGGAGGCTCTCATGTTTTGTGGGTATGTACAAGGAAAAGGCGACCCGAAGGCCGCCTTCTTGTGTCAGGCCAGAGCCTTCTGGTCCGCATGGGGCGCGCTATGAGCGAGGGAGAGCGCTTTGCTCTCCGGGTTGTGGCTGAGAGGCTAGCCGACAAAGCAGAAGGTGCTTCCTGACTCCTCAACCCCACCCCGTACGGGCATGCTTCTCCTCATGGAGGATTCGCATGAGTGACAAAGATAAGAAGCCAACGCCACAGCCAGTCAGTCAGCCAAGTCGACTGGAAAATGTCATGAGCAAAAAGCCTTCCGCGATGGCTTTTGACAGTGCGCCAAAGAGTCTACGCACTCCTGCCGCACCCAATCAGCCAAGCCCCAAACGCAAATAAAGCCGCGGCGGCTGGGGTTGCGCATCCAACAATCCACGCCAGCCGCATGGTTTTCTGGTCCTTGGTGATGGCTGTATCGTTCGCTGTGTCCACTTCTTCTGCGAACTCAGAAAAAGCTCGGTAAAACCCCAACTCCGTTTTCTCGTCTCCTTCCCGCATGATTCCATCAAATCGCGCAGGCGGCTGCAAAAGGATCTGCGCCTTGGTGGAATACAGAACCTTTGCACACAGCACTGATGTTGCGAAAAAACCAAAGGCAGCCACAGACGCCGCGCTCTTACATTTCCCTTGCATGGCAGCAGCAACGGAGGCTGTGGTCAGCGTAATCGCCCAACCCAGTAGAGAGGTCGCCCGAGCTTTCGTTCTATTTAATGCTTCCTCTTTCGCTTTGTGCGCAGCCTCTGCCTGTCTGGCGCGCTCTTTGGCATAAAACAGATCAAAGTCTTGCCCCTCAGACATGCACTCTCTCCTTCATTCCGCGGTGATGGTAGTACACTTGACTGGGAAGTACCATAAGAGTTTCCCCCGCCGCCCTGTACGGCTATCGTCTCCCGGATTGTAACGGGAGGCGGATTTGAAACGATTTCTATTTTTGGCGGCTGTTCTGGTCGCACCCAGTGTGGCTTGGGCTCAGGAATACAAGCCAGATTTTAACTGTTCAGTTGACCATTCCAAAGACAGCATAGCCACAATGCTTTGCCAGAATAGTGATGCGGCCAAGCATGAACTTATTTTTGATCAGACGTATTACGCACTACGGCAATTAGTGGGGCAATCTGGGTGGAAATACCTCAAACAAGAAGCTATCACCGACGATGCTGTATTGAAGCAATGCGTCGCTTCAATTGATCCCCAGAACCCTCAATTGCTGCCACCCGCTGATCCTGCGTGTTATATTTCACAAATGGATGCGTTAACTGAAAAATACCGCCATCGCTTATCTGGCTCTGCCCTTGAGGAAGCTAAGCGCCCCATTAATGAGCATATTGCGCTGCAAGCAAGACTGATAGCGATGGGATATCTGCCGGCATCAGCAACTGCGGACGGCGTTTATGGCGAAGCAACGCGCCAAGCAATACAGACATGGCAGCGTGTATCCCGCAGGCCGCAGGTTGACGGGTTTATATCTGAAGCTGATGCCAATGCTCTTCTGTCCGGGAGTGGTCAATCCGCACCGCAGGAGCAAGAGAGCTACTCTCCCGTAAATCCGTCCGGCGCTGGAACCGCTTATAATACGCAGCAATCTTCTGCCGCGCAGCCCAGCACCAAAGAGGATGATTTGATATTGATCGTCGATGAAGGGAGGCAGGAATATGAAAATGGCCAGAATGACTTCCAAAAAGGAGCTGCCCGCCCAAGACGCGCAAGCAAAATATGCAGCTTAATACGCTCCCCGCAAATCAATAACTGGGTTGGGACTGTAGAGGAATTATCTTCCAATTCGAGTGGATATGGAGTTTTGAAAATCAGGATATCTCCCCACGCAACCGTTGGAACAAGCAACAACTCTTTTTCAGACTCTTTGGGAGAACAGAGAACTTTAATCGCGCCTTCTGATCCTGTTTTCTCTCAAGTATCCAACTTGCGGGACGGGCAACGAGTTATTTTTAGCGGAAGATTCAGCACCTCTCAAGACGACTGCCTTGATGAGACCAGCGTCACCCAATCGGGCTCAATGGAAGATCCTGATTTTGAGATGAGGTTTACAAATGTTACACCAGCCGACTAATTTATTCTGTATGCACATCTTCTGCTGCGCGTCTTAAACCAACCCCATATTAGTCTGCCACGCCTGCATGCGAGGATCATTGAAGGCCGCTTTGACGGCCTTCGTGATCTGCTTCGGGTCTCCGCCGGGAACGTGAAGTGTCATGTTGTTGGTGACGTTGTTTGTGGTGCCACCGCTTGTCGGAGTGGACAGCGCAGCCCCCACAACGCTTTTTTGCGAAGCCAGGTATTCCGCCAAGGCCCCTCGCTTCTCGACCTCGCCGTCCTGATCTTTTGGTCGCTCGAAATATCGAGAGACAATGGCCCCGGCCATACCTGCGTCAGTAGCTTTTCTGAGATAATCTCCGGCCTGTTTCTCGGTGTGTGATAGCTCCCAGTTCGCAAAATCCATCTGCTCTTTGGTCGCTGCGTCCCGATCCTTAACGGACTGCATGGTGTGCCCGTAGCGCGCAGCATATTGCGCCTGACGGTCTCCATGCCACTGGAAAAGGCCGTATGCGCCGCCGTTATCCCCCACAGAAAACGGGTCAAGCTTGCTCTCAGACATGGCATTGGATAGCAGGCCCATTGCCTGCTCCCTACTCCACCCCATGCCTACGGACATATTGGCAATCTTGATCATGTCAGCAGGGGATGCGGCGCTGATAGCCTTGCGCGCATTCTGCTCCGCGTAAGAGCGGCCCATCCCTACTTTCGATGCAAGATTGTCCAAGAATGACGCGCCCGGCACATTGCTATCCATCCAGCCGCCGATGTTGTCGTTCGGGTCTGCTGCCTCAAGCCCCTTGTGAGCAGCATACCCTACTCCCGCGGCCGCAATAAGCTTGGAAATTCCGCCTAACCCCGCACCGCTGGCTGCGGCCAAAAGTTGCACATTTCGTAAAACGGCAAGGAATTTTGAGCCCACCCACAGCGCAAATAGCAACTCAACGGCTTTTGCCCATCCCCCGACAAACTGAGCCGCGCCATCTGCGCTCTGACCAAAAGACTTTATTTCCTGGCCGACTTTATTCCAGTCAATCGCCTTGATGTAATCCCACCAAGCCTTAATCTCTAGGCCAATCTTCTCCCAATTTACGCTCTTGATAGACGCCGTTAGCTGATCTGCGCCCGTCTTAATGTTTGCCAACCATGCGTCAGAGTTTGAGCGTACGAAACCGCTGAATAGGTCCATCAGTTCACGCACTTCTGGGCTTAGATCGGTCATAATCGATCGCCCAAACGCTTCTGACTGTGCAGTTAATAGCGTCCAAGATTCTAGGAGTTTTGCAGACTCTGTGGTGTCTTTTTCCGTCGGTGCATACTTCTGGAGCGATGCATAAAGCTTCTGGATATGCTCCGGCCCCTGCTCCAGCAGGTTGATGAACCCCTGAGAGAACCCGGCCTGAGAACCAAGAGCCGAGAACAACTGCGGACCAAGACGCTGCGCTGCGCGGGCAAGGTCCGGCATCAGGCCGTTCATGTCGCGCAACTGGCCGTTCGCGCCTTCCAGCCGCACGCCCATCTGGCCGAACGTCATGCCCAGATTGCGCCTGCCATCGATGGTCTGGAACTGAGACACCAGAGAGCCGAGGGAGCCGGACACATCCTCAGCAGAGCCACCGGCGGCCTGAGCCGCCTTCTGCCAAGCCGTCAGGCTGTTGACTGACACACCCAAATTGCGGGCCATGTTCCCGGCGGCCACGTTGGCGCTGGTCGTGTCGCTGATGAACGCTTTGAGCGTCTTGCCTGCGGTCAGGACGGCAAAGAATGCCAGAGCCTTGCGCTCCAGAGAATGGAACGCATCACCCGCCGTATTGGCCGCTGTGGCAACGCCATCACCCATCTTCGCGGCGCTGGTATGAACGCGCTTAAACGCCCCCTCAGCCTGCTTCTGCCCCTTCACGACGGCTTTCGCGTCCAGCCCCAGAGAGACGACGAGGGAATCAATCATGGTGGGCATGCGTACTGCTTTCGGGAGAGTTGATTACGCCAGACTCTGCTGGGCATGACAGGATTTGTGCAGACGAAACATTAGGGAGTGTATCAATGAGCGAGTTAGGGAACCTGCAATTCAGCCCGAAATGCCCGAAGTGCGGCGGAGACCTTGGCGTCGAAGTCAGGGATGGAGAGCCTGGGGGAGATGACAAGGTTGTCTGTCAGGCCTGCGGCTTTGTCGCCGGGACGCGCAACGAGGTTTCGGAAAAATTCATCGCTGAGAATAGACCCGAAATCGAGAAGGCGGCGGCTGATAAGATCAGAGAAGCTCTCAGAAAAGCCCTCAGGAAATGAAACAGACACTGTGAGTTCAACTGTCTTCGATTTTTCAGACATCACGTTTACCTATTAAACCGTTTTACGACAGCAATCTCCAGCAGGTCCTCAAAGCCCTCGCTGTCATAGACTGTCTGGAGATCGTGGAGGCTGGCGACGCCCTCGCTGATTACGAGGGCGATGCGCTCACTGATGTTTCTGCATCGGGCGACGGGTCGTTGTTGTCCATTTGCAGCAGCAGGGTGAGCAGGGAGAACAACTGGCCGACGCCCTTGAAAAAATCCATGTGCATGGCGAAGGCTTCCTTCTGGAGCCAGCCCACTGTGGGGATTTCCTCAATCTGGTTTGTGCTGGCCGCCAGCTTGAATGGCATGGTGACAGCCGGATTAGCCGGGTCCGGCACGTAGGCCACGCACTCGAGGAGCTGATCAATCAGCGTGTCCATGGTTGCGGGCTCCATGCTGCCGAAGATGCCGATGCCAGCCGCAGCAACCGCCGCAAGGCCGCCACCCTCAGTCAGGCCGGGGATCGCGCCACCCCCTTTAATGGCCGCCTGCACTGCATGCCGCCCCCACTTGTCGCCCAAATAGGCGGACATGCGGGTAAGGACGAACATTTTGCCCTTGTCAGCGCCCTCATGCGGGACAGTGACGGTTTTCTGCTTCAGCGCCATCAGATTGCAGCCGGGATGACCCGCTCCCAACGCACCTCAAATGGCCGGGCCTCCAGCACGCGGCCGGCCGAGGGGATCTGCACGATGGAGCGCAAATAGCCGCGAACCATTGTGTATTTCTTGCCGACCGCTGGGAGTTGGATAACGGCACCCAGACGATAGGTATTCCTCACCTGATCCTGCGCCGTGACGATAGTATCAAAAATACTCGCCTCGTCGCTGCTGGCCTGCAGGCTGATGGTCTGGCTCACCGCATTGGCAACCCAGCCCACGTTCAGATAGCCGTCAACGGACATGGATTCCTCGGCCAGCTCCCGTGCCTCAGTCTCAAACATGCGGTCAGCGGAGAAGTTTTTCAGCGTAAACGGCGCATTGAGTAGCCCCGGCACCGTGATCGTATAGATCGCGTTGGCGGCTGTAATATTGTAATCGGACATTGTTACTGCACCTCAACACTGTTCAGGCTGATGGACTGCACGGAACCAGCATCCGTGTAGAAGAACATCCCGTTAATTGCCGTTCGCTGCTCGCGTGTAGCGGCGGCCGCAGCAGATGCGCCCGGGATCAAATAGTACCCCTGCGCCTGGAGTGTTCCTGCGATCGTTTTCCCAGCCATGGAATTGACCTGAGAAACTTCATCGCTCGATAGGGTTATCCCAACGTCAATCGCGCCAAATGAGAGCGCCTGCTCAATCGTGGGCTGGAGAGCTGCTTCGACAATGGTATCCCCAACGGAATCCATAGGAACGCGTGTGCTTGAGAACATATCTGCCAGCGCCTCTTTGAATGAGGCATTCATCCATATCTGGTTAATGTAAGCATCAGCCCACAGATATTTTCCGGATACTTGGCCATTCACCATCCAATTGAAGGTGCTTTCATAGGGCTTATACGAGCCGTAGAAATTATAGCCGTTCGCAAGGAGATTTTCAGCCTGCGCATCGGTGATGCTGGACGCAACAATAGTTGAAAATGTGCGGAACATCAGGCTTGTTCTGCCATTGGTGCGCGCCGGATTGATACAACCGGCCCACGATAGGGCAGCGGCGCACCGAAGTGTCCCATTTCCATCGGTGTTATCAAAACAGGTAATGCCGTCCGTCCCGGCCGCCAGAACGGTCGCGCCAAATGTACTCGTCGCGTCTGCGGTTAGGATGGTCGTATCGTTGTCTTGGATAACTGCCCAATAGCGCTTGGGATTTGCCGCCATCCACGCTGCAACCGCCGTCTTGGCTGTAGCATTAGGTTCCTGCGCGAACATGAATGGTGCCCAATCCGATGTCGCGCTGGCGGCGTCAGACAGATACGTTCCGTAATCAGCGTCCACGGGGGATGCGGGAAGTTGGTAAAAATACAGCTTGGCTGGAGTGTCCTGCGCATCGGTGTAGCCAGCGAAATAGACTGCGGCAATCTGGGCCTCCACAGAGGATGAGCCGCAAGCCGTGGCCACACTGGAGGCCGACGTAAATGAGGTCAGGCCAGCCGCAAGGCTTGTGTTTGTAGAAAGCACCAGGCCGGTGAGGATGTTGACATTCCCCGTAGGGGAAATCACCCCCGGCACCACCTTAATGATGCTACTGATTGAGAGGGTCATGAGTTTGCCTTGTCTAGGGTTTCAGCTTCAATCAGCGCAATCTGGGCTGACGTTGCGAACTGCTGAGGAATGCGGGTTGTGATATTGGCCTGTAAAATCAGGTCCACACTCCAGCAATCCTCGTAGTTTTTCTCGGCATTAATAAACCCGAGCTGCCGAATGTCTGATGTATGCAGCGGGGCTATGGGCAGGCCGGACGCTGCCAGAGCATCCGCCGCGCTCATATCTCGCCAGAGCATTAGGACAGATTGGATCAGGTTGCCTGACCCCTGCCCGAACGCGGATATCTGCATGGAAATGCGCGTCTGTTCGACCACCACGCGCTCAGTTTCCGTGTAGGTCCATCCGTTGGTGGCGATACGCTCCCGGCCAATGATGGTCATGAGCATGAACGGGCCAATGGGCGCGGCCACGTCATTTAGCTGCCCCTGCCGGATTGTGATGAAGAAAGGCAGGATCGACGTGATCCACGCCTTAACCGCCGTGTAAATATCCTTCTCGGACGGGGTTACGAGCAGCCCGGGGGCGGTGATATCTGGCGGGTTACTGCTACCTTGCACCATTCAGCGTCTCCCCATTCCTCAAGGGACTGGGTCACCTTCCAGTAGGAATTGTAAAACTTTATAAAATCGCCACCATATTGCAGAGGGCGGTTCAGAGCCTTGATGCCGCCCCGGATATAAACGGCGCGCATATCGCCCTGCTGGTTCAGGTTTTCGACCTGCTGCAAGTCCTGCGAGGTCATGGCCTGAACCTCAATCCAGATACGGCACTCGATGTATTTGGGAATGACCTCGCCAGACGGCGTATCCTCCACACCATCGCTGGCATACAGATCAGCCGGAATGCACGGATTGACCGCGCCGGTCATGCGGCCTGCTATGCCGAAGAGGTTGAGTGGCATTTATTTGACCTCGTAGGACACGGAATCTCTCATGTGTCCTGTATCAACAAGGGGGGCATCAAATCCCTTCTTCCTGATGGTGCTGGGAGCATTGCCGCCGGCCTCACCGAAGGCCTTAATCTCCGCCTTCATCTGGTCTGCGATTTTTTCACCAACAATGTTGAGGGCGTTGTGCGCGTTGTACCCACTCGCCTTGAGTGCCGCCCCCATCTCCGCGCCCCATTCATCTTTATTGTGAGCTATAGTGTCTCGCATAAAAGGACGCGCAGGAATGGTGATTACATGCGCAGGAACAGTGTGCGTGGTGGCGAAGTTTGACTTGCTGCGCCTGACGAATTTCCCCTTCTTGTTGAAGGTTCCATCCTTCCTGATGGAGCGGTAAATTTCCGTCTGATGCTCCGGCACTTCAACAGTGCCGCCAAACTCCTGAACCGCAGCGATATACGCAACAGGCGTTCCATCGGGATAGGTTGCGTCCTCAAAGAACCCGACCTGCAATTCCGTCTGGCCGCCCACTTTATCCAAAAGCGTTGCGAGTGAGCGGCGTACGGTATCCAGTTTAAAGAGCTTCACGGCCATATGCGGGGTCTTTGCGGAAAGCCGGGAACATACCGGGCCTGACGCAGGAAGCGCGTTGCGGCCCAGAAGGATGCCCCCGGCTGGGTTTGGTTGAACCACGCGGCACGCTCCGAGGTTGTTCCGTAATCTGTGCCAATGGAGACGCTGCCCCGTGTGGCGGTGGAGACGCGCCCCACAAGTCCACCCGTGCCACCCTGGTCCTCTGGGAGGTTCAGGAGCGCGAGGTGCGCCACTAACAGCCCCAGCAGAAGCCCCCGCTTAACGAGGTTCTGCACGGGGCTGCACGGCGTGTTGCTCAGGTAAAGCGTGGCCTCGTCAAAATATGACTGCGCCAACGCCTGATTGACGCTCTGAGCAAGTGCCGGATACCGGGCCGACCACGCCGCATAATCAAACGTGACAACGCCCGTGGTCGTGCCAGACATCAGGCGTCTTCCTTGTCAAACGGCTTCACGCCGGGGAGCTTGTCTTTGTCCAGACCTTCAAGGCCGGTTAGCTCAGTGCGAAGCTCAGAAAGCCGCGCCACAGCGTCAGACTCTTTCGGCATGGCGAAGATCAGCCCCTTCTTGAGGGGCATGTAGTTCGCATTCTGCTTCGTCCATGCGTCCCAGAAATCGGCTGACACCTCGGTGCGGCCACCCATGCCGAGCATGATGTTTTCCCGCTTGTGGTAGCGCGGATCGCGCCGGGCACCCGCGAGACGGATACTCTCCTTGGGTGCTGGAGGCGTCATGATCGGCTGCGTGGCCTGTGCCCGCGCAGCAAGAACACCATCGTCGTAGAGGTCCAGCACGAGGCCAGACGGCATACGACAAATAACGGTCACGGTTGCGCCGCTTCTGGAAGATGTTGCTAGTGCCATGTTTTCAGATCCCCGTCATTGTCGCGCAGGCGATGGGGTAGAACCAGATAGTTCCCCACGTGCCCTGTGATTTTTTCTGCCGGAAGTTGGAGGAGTAGCGCTCAACCGCATGCGCGCGCATCTTTTCGGTGAATGCGGTCGTGACAGTCTCCTGCCCGTCAATTTCATCCACAAAAAGCTGCATCATAGAGACCATGTTGTTGCCACCACTTAGATCGGCACCGGCCTCTGGGAGTGTTTTGATTGTGAGGTTTGGCAGGTTCTTTTTCAGCAGGTCGCTGAGAGAGACCTGATACATGTTGGTGTAGAGCAGGCACTGCTGGCGGTCGGTCGGGATCACCGCAGTCATCGGCGTTTCCAACGTCAGATTGCCACCCATCTGCACGTTGAGTTTCTGAAAGGCTTTCAGAAAATCATTGTAAACCTGAATGGGGTCGAACGTATCGAGCCAGGTATTACCAGCAGCCGCAGCGCCCGCCGGGGTGGTTTTAGGCACCGGGGTAATGGCAGCGGGCAGGTTGGGGTCATTCAGCGCACCATACAACTCCAGACCGGAGATCCCGAACAGGGAAATCAGGTTCTGGTTCTTGTTCAGGACGGAAACGCTGGCCTCGTTCTTCTGGTTCACCCAGTCGATCTTTGCCGCACCCATGCGCTCCACCTCGCGCTCGCCCCACTTGGTCCACGTCTGATAGTGGAAGGACTGGCGCTGCGGCCAGTTGGCGTTGGCGTCCGTGTCTCCGGCCTGACTGTAATCGTCATAGGAGGCGGCGTAGCCAGACAGTTCCACCATCGGGAACTGAGCCGTATCCGTGACCCAATCGCCCTTCTTGGCGCTGCCGTAAATCTCTTCGGCTTTCGTCGGCGTAATAATTGCCTTGATGATCTTCGGATCGGTGTAGGTCGTGAAGATCGCCGGAATGCCGCTATTCGGGGCCGTAACCGGCAGGCCTGCGGGCAGCGCGTCCTGCCCCATTTCGGAGATATAGCCGCGCACGCCGTCCATGACGATGCCCCAGTCCTGCGCAAGGCGGGGGGCATCCTTTCGGAACATCATGTTCATGTTTCAGTGTTTCCTTACGCAGCCGCAACCGGGCCGGTGATGATGATGGGAGAGCCTGCGGCGTTGCCCTGAGAGACTTTCCATGCGGTTTCGATAGAGCCCGCAATGGTTGCGCCCGCGGAACCGGTGCTGATGCTTCCGTCCGTGGTAGACGCAAAGACAGACTGACCGATGGTGGCCGGGGTGCTGGATGCGCTCCAGATATCGCCGCCCTCAGCAAGTTGCGCCATAAAGCCCTCAGGGAGCGTCATGGTGCTTTCCTGCAAGTAAGCTGTGGTCAGCCCCTGCTGGTCGGAATAGACGAAGCCATTGGGTGCGCCTGTCGGCACTGCCTGCGGGGTGATGGTGACTGTGGGAGCCGTTGTGTAGCCACTCCCTGCGCTCACGACATTGATTGCCGTGACAGCTCCACCGCTCACAACAGCGACCGCCGTGGCTCCGGTCCCGCCGCCGCCAGTCAGACTGACGATGGGAGCGACGGAATAACCCGTGCCGCCTGCCGACACAGTGACGGAAGACACTGCGCCATCGGTGATTGCCGCCGTTGCGGTGGCCCCCGACCCGGCCTCGGCAGTGGGGGCTGAATTGGTCAGTGTAACGCCGTCAGCGCCAACCCAAGCAAAGCGGGCAATCAGCAGGCCACCAACGCCAGCGCGAAAGCCGTTCGGGCCCGGAATAACGGTGCGCCGGGGGTTCTGGCTGGCCCATCGGCCCGGAAAGCCTGCGGCCCAGTTATAATTTACAGAACTCTGAAAAGGCATATCTGCCCCCTTACAGTTTGCGAGGCGCGGTCACGCCATGCAGGACGCCGCCCTCAGAGGCGGAATCAGTAGCAATCAGCGTGGTGCGGTTGGGTTCGGAAACAATGCCGCGCTGCTGGTCAACCAGCGCACGCAGGCCAGCGGTGTTCACACCATCAAGGCCGGTGATGCCACGCTCTTTAAGAGCGTAACGCATGATCTCGTCCGCGCTATCGAGGCCGTAAACTTCCCCGACCAGCGGAGCGACAAGGCGTTTTGCGTCCTCGGCTGCGCGGGTGCGGGTGCGTTCAGCTTTCAGGGCGCTGTCAACAGCAAGGGAGATGGCGCGGTCCTGCGCTTTCTCATCTTCCTCTTTGTTCTTCTTGCGTTCTTCCTCAGCTTCATCTTCGGCCTTTTTCTTAGCCTCAGCCTCAGCGGCTTCGTCAGCGGCCTTCCTCTCTGCCGCTTCCTTTTCGGCCTTCTCACGGGCCTCTTTTTCTTCCGGCGTTTCGTCCTCAGCGCCGTCCGTCTCGTCGTCATCCATGCACTTCTTCACGTCTTCTTCAGACGCATCCATGGCAAGGCGACCGGATTTCAGAGCGGCTGCAACCTTAGCCGCCGCTGACATGGGCTTACGTGCAGCCATGCTCTTTTCCTTCATTGGGGTGGGTGCGCTGTCGCCAATAATGGCGGTCTGCACACGGGGGGTTTCAACGAGCGCAAGATGGTTGAAGCGGATATCCACCATCTTGAGCGTGTAGGGCTGGCCGTCTACCTCGCCAACCTCAGGGATGGCCCGGTACGCGTATCCCGCTGAGACACACCGCTTCGAGCCGTCCTGAATGGATTTGATCGCGTTGCCGTCCCAGATTGACAGCTCGCCGATCAAGTCGGGGGCCTCAAACCTGGCATTGCTGACAGAGCCGACCGTGATCTGTTTGGGGTGATCCTCGGCATTGATCGGCTGGTGAATGTCGAGGATGGGCTTGCCGTTGATCGTCTCAGCAGCGGCACTGAGCGCATCGGCATCGCGGTAGAGCTGATAGATTTTATCAGGCTCAAGCCCCAGAGCTTCCGCCCCCGGAATTTCGCGCCCATAGTAGGGGGACACCACGGCGGCGCTGAGGATGCAGCGCTCAACAAACAGGTGCCCGTCCACATCTATGCGCCGCACGGAGCGGTCGAGCGCGAGAACGTCAGTCATCATCAAACCCCGGAATAATCACAGACGATACACACCGGCAGTTGCATAACTCGCCGGGGTGTATCCATTTTTCGTCAATGTAAGCGCCCTGATCCAGTCGGTACCGCAGCTTTTCGCGCCCTGCTTTGAGGTGGCTTGGCCGGGGCACTTTCCCGGCGCTGGAATGGACCCAAATCGCCTCCTTGAGACCAAGCTCCATCTGCCGCACGCGGTTTATGGTGGCGGTGGCCTTATTGTTCTGGTCTCGGGCGATGAACGCAGCCCGACGCTTGCTGATGCCGTATTGCTTCTGGAGCGTTTCCGAAAGGCTGTGCAGGTCGCGCCCGTTCATCACGGACAGATTGACCGCCGTGTTAATCCCCTTCAGGTGATCCTCAGACATGCCCTTGATCAGACTGACATTCTCAGAAATCGCCTGCTCGACCATATTCTTGACAAGAGCGGTCGGCTTGAACTTGACGGTAAACCCGTGCCGCTTCAGTTCGGACATAAACGCAGTCTGAGAGTGCTTTTGCGCACCCGCCACGGCCCGCTCTGCCATCTCCTGCGCCAGATCATCAAACCTGTTGCGCCAGCGCCGGGTGATCGCGTCCATCGCTTTGCGCAGGAGCGCTAGGGGTGAGGCATCGGCCCCGATCACCGGCTCTACAGGGCGATACGCAGCCTCGACCTCGGCCACAACCTCACGGTGCATCCGGCGCAACAGCTTGACCATCGCGCCATAATACTGCGCCTCAACGCCCGCACTGGCCCGCACAGGGGCAATGCGCTTGCCCTGCGCAGACTGACAGCGAAGTTGAGCCACTATTCCTCACTCTCTTCGCCACGCGTCAGCAACCCCTCAAGCCCCGCGCCGTCCTCTTCCGGGTCTGGCGGGTCAGGCGGCGGCCCTGAGATACTCACGTTTCGATAGATGCTATGTGGGTCAGACGCATTGCGCTGACGACACTCTGCCGGGGCCATGATGCCCGCCTGCACGTTCACCGCGTCTGTGTCTGTCTTGATCTTCTCGACCTCAGCGGCTTCTTTCTCAGAAAGCTGCCACAGGTGGACAAATTCGAAGTCAAGATCCGGATCGACCTGCCCCCACAGATTAAGCTGGATCAGCTCGAAAATGGTGCGCACGGTCTGGGCGACGTTCGCTTCCTGAAAGGCGGCAATCTCGTCGTAGAAGACGCGAATTTCACCCTCAGATGATGCGTTCAGGCCCTGTGGCTGGATGCCGAATAGCTTCACCAGAGGTATGCCGGGGATACCAGCCATGAACTCCTGAGACTGCGCCTGCATCTCTGACAGGCCAGTCAAGGGCGCGGCCTTGATATCAAAGTCCTCGTTATCTTTATCGAGGACAAACGTGCCGTTGTTGCTCTGCCATGCGTTCATGGCGGAAACGCGGCCCGTTATGCTGTCCACTTCGATATCGCCATAACTCATGCAGCCATCAGCCTGCATGTTGCCGGTCATGTCTGTTTTCAGGATCTTGGTGGCATAGTTGCTCACCATGTCCGAAACAGACTGGCGCGTCCGGAGGAAGTTGTGGACGTACGCCTCAAGCTGCTGCGTGAGAGACAGGCCGCCGAAATTGAACGCAGGCTTGAGAATGTCCGGCACTTCAAACGGCACGACCGTCAGCAGACGGCTGGCATGCACCTGCACGCCCTGCACCCACCACGTTGTGGGCTTGAAATAGTCTGGCCTGAGCGGGTTGTCGGCGTTGTAATTGTTCGGATTCGTCCACATCGGCTCGACGTTTTCGATCCGACGCAGGGAGCCTTTCCTTACCCCATTCGCACTCACAACCAGCGGCTTCATCTGCGCCTCTGACGTGAGGGCGGCACCGTTCACGTCAATCCAGATATGGCCAAGGCCAAATCCAAGCCCGTGGATGATCTGACGCCGGACGACCTCACGCACTCGCAGGCGCTTGAACTCCGCTTCTACGGCACGGATTTTGTCGGCCACCGTATCGTCTTCGTCGTCCTCAGTATCCACGGACCGGAAGCGTATCCACTCGCGGGTGCATTCCTTGGCCAGCGTCTCTACCGGCTTACGGAACTCAGCCCGCAGCATCATTGCTGACAGGTCCGCGTAGCCTTTAAAATTCAGGCCATCTGCAATGAAACTGCTGACGATGCTGTAGTTCGCCTGCGTGAACTCCGTCAGCGCACTATCAAGGGCAATTTGAGCGTTATCGCCACGCACCCCTTTGGGCGGCACATAGGGCGCAAACACCCGCTGTGCCGTTTCGAACAGGTCACGCGCTTCTGGCGCATTGAAGCGAGGAAGGCGTGGTTTTTTCTTCGTCACTGGCTCAATGCGCCGTACCGGCTGCTCAGCCCTGGGCGTTCGCTTGAACCAGTTTCTCATTGTCGGGCTATTCTCTGCACGGTCTGCTGGGTGAATTTCGGCATGCGGCGACGGTTCTGGATCACGCCATCAAGAGCGTACCGCAGTGCGTCGATGTAGTGGTTCCACGCGTCAGCAATGACGGGCAGAATATCCTCGGTTTTCTTGTCCACCTTGTAGGAATACTTGCGAAATTCCTCTGCAATTCTCTTGCAGCGCGGGTGGACGACGATCTTTTTGAAGGCCTTGAGCCGGGCAACGCCGTCCTCGACACTGCCCGGCCATTTCTCGGCAGCACTGATCTTGAAGCCAAAACGGTTCGCCAAGAAGCTGATCGTTTCAGGCCGCGCGCCATCCGCTTTCCAAGGCCAGCGATACGCGCCGGGAATCTCCTCAAGCAGGGCTGGCGTGTCATCCAGTTCCACACCAACGCCGCCCGCCTCATAGTCAATGAACAGGCACTCGTCCTGAATGAAGCACCGAACCGCAGCGGTTGGGTCTTTTGCAAAGCCCCAGTCAACGCCGTAATAGAACCGGGCATCTTCTGGAGAGCGAAAGTCCTCTACAGTGACCCGGTTCCGGAAGATGATGGCGTCCGAAATGGTGACGTAATCACCCTCCCAGATATGCCCGTATTCGTCTGGCCGTGCCCTCAGATCCTCGACACGCTCGGTTGGGAGCGTGCCGTCATTGAACCACGGGTTATCGGACCAGTTAGCCCGAACCGCTATCAGGTCAGCGCGGTCAGAGCCGGGGCCACGAAAGAAGTCATCAATCGGGTCTTCCGGTCTGGCAGGGTTCCAACTTGCCCATATTTCCGAGCCTGCCTTACGCATGGTAGGCCGCAGCATGCGCCACGAATATGCGCTGATAGACTGCGCCTCCTCGATCCACGCGCGGTCAAATCCCTCAAGAGACTTGATGCTGTCCGCAGTGTGATTCTGCATGCCCTGAAAGATAATCAGGCCATCGCCGGGCGTCTTGATGAGCTGGTCCTGCACATCGAACAGGCGGTTCAGGCCAAACTTGTTGATCTTATCCACGATCAACTGCTTCGATGAACGCTCGATGGATTTCTGCACCTCACGGATACAGACCGTCCGATGGCCCGGTGTGCTGAGGTGTTCCTCAACAATGTTCTCACCGAAGAAGTGAGACTTTCCCGAACCTCGACCGCCGTATGCACCCTTGTACCGACTTGGAGCCAGAAGCGGCTCAAAGACGCGCGCTGTCGGTATATCGAGGGCTGTCATTTACTCAGATTTATTGGGGTCCACGATGATGCGACGGACGGCAGTGAATTTGATCGGCCCACCGCCCTCGCCTGTATGTTCCTGGGTGATCTTGTCGCCATAGACTTTGGGGGCGCGTTTGGACATGACCCACTTGAGGGCGTCAACTTGCAGGCGGCGCGCGTTGGCATCTTCGGGACTGGCGGAACGGGCCGCTTGAAGTAGCTCGTCTTCCAGTGCCTCTGCCCCGACCGCGCGCGCGTGCGCGTATTGTGTCACTCGCTCCTGGTCAGCTCTGATAAATTTCCTTAACCCGGACCAGCATGGCATGCCCGGCTCATCGCATAACTGGCGAAGCGTCAAACCATCTTCCAGCTTCGAGAGAATTTCTTCCCACACTGAAGCAATATCCACACGGACTATTTTAAGGTCTGGCTTTTTCCGTCCGGCCATCCCTCAAACTCCACCTATCCTCAAACCCACGCAACCCGCGCTCCCGATTAACCATGCGATCAACCCGATCCATGCAGCCCGCCGATACCTCACCAACAACCTGCAAATCATGATTGCGGACGACATGCGGCCAGCACCGAATGCGCAGGGAAGTCGTTAGCCCACCCATCAGACAATCCAGCCAATCAAGCGGCATGTCTGCCCGGTGCCACAAGTCATCCGGATGGATAATCTTACAGACCAGAGCCTTCCTCTTCCGAACCGCCACGCACACGGCACGATATCGCGCAAACTGCACGACGTGACCGCGTTGGAGGGGCATCAGGATTTCCGGGCAAAGAAAAAGCCGCTCTGTGGCGGCTTGGCAGGCGTAAGTATTCGACTGTGATTAAGCTGATACCAAATCCGCATGCGGGGTACAAGTTTTTTCTTTGGACCGATTTAAGGCTCGATAATATTCCGACAACTGCTCCAGGATGAGGCTACACTGAGCAGATAGTTTCCCTCTGGCCACAGTCGTGTTCAGTTTGGGAAAAAGAGCCTCTCCCATCGCCCGAAATGAAAGCTCATCCACCAACATCATCCGCAGCCGCTGATGCGCACAAACGCCCAGAGCCTGCCGCACATCAACAATCCGCCCACACGCAGTGGCTCGCACGACCTGCCACGAGACTGCATCATGCCGTGTGGTAGTGTCTGCCACATGGTCTGGGGCGAACTCCCGGTAGTCGTGATACCCAAACGCATAATCGCGATACCAGCGGTCAGCAGCGTTGGCCGCGTCCTGCGTGATATCGCCCGCGTTCAGCAGGGCCTGCACGGTGGTCAGAACACGCTTTGGCGTCTTGCCAGACCAGTCGGACCGGCGCTCTCTTTCCGGCGTCGGCCCCATATCCTGAGCCTGCCGGATTTCGTGGCGCGGACGCCTGATAGCTTTTTTCATATCACCCACCCACAAAAACCAAGATCAAAACACAGACCACCCAGCCAAGAATAACCAGAGCAGGCGGCGCTTTATCGCAGTGCACAACCCGCCTCCACTCTCCGCATTTGCGCCATAAGGTTGCGCGCTGCCCGGCGGTCACCCGGCGTCGCTGAGCCAAACAGAAAAGCGCCGCTGTCATGCCGCCATTCGTGATCTGCGCGACCCATCCACGCTTTTTGACGGTTGCAAGGATCTGTTTGACGTGGCGGCTGGGCATGCTCATTTCCTCGCCGCCTCCACCGCCACCCTCTGCGCCTCAGTCAACGGCACCCCGTGCTTCACCTGAGTAGCCGCACAAGCCACCTCCCAATTCCGGGGCGGCGCGTAGATGCTGGCGTTGTTGGGGTGGCGGCAGTCGGTGGGTTCACTGGTCATCAGCAATGGCCTCAACTCCTTCAACGTAGAGCGGCAAGTCAGGACGTCGTGTAGGCGCGAACTTTTTGCCATCCACGGTGAGGTTGCCGCGCAACTTTATTGGAACTCCGTCAATGCTCACCCATCGCGTTACGGTTCCATCAGGGTGCGCTCTGTGTTCGTGGGGCAGGAGCATTTTTGCATTCATGAATTTTTGAATTAATGAACGCATAAATAATCATCCCCATCGCCAAAAGTACAGGCCTTTCTGTACTCCCCGCTCTATTCTAGGTGTTTTATTTCGGCCCCCTGAACCAGTCAGCTTCAAGCGGCAGGATCTCCTCATCCATCAGGCCGGGCTCTGGCTCGTGGATGGTCACGCTCCCTGCGACCGGCGCCAGAGGTTTAAACGGGTCCTGCCATTCGTCCCAAGGCACCTCTTCCCGCTCATTAGTTCCAACTTTCTCGAACATACCCCTAAATCCCCCTACATTGCCCTCTGATGATTTCCGGCTCCCACGTATGCTCCGATTGGTTCCGGGCCGCTGTGGCGGGCGCTGTGGCTGTTTTTCGGCATGATCTCCATTCCCACGCGGCATGTACAGAGAAAAGGGATGGAATTCTGGTCATTCCTTGGTGTCTCATTTTTTATTGGGGTTTCGTCAGTTTTGGCAGGTTTCTGAATGTCAAAACCTACCCACCTAACCTACTGATTTATATATATAATATAGTTATTATAGTTTTTATTATTATATACATACTATTTCTGAAAATGCGCGAGCACGCACGTGTAGTGTCAAAACTGACGAAACCTATTTTTGTGATTTTTTTGGCGGTTTACCGCCATTTTTTGCGGCAGGTTTCGTCAAAGCCAAAACCTGCCAAAACTGACAGAACTATTCTGCGATTTTGTAAACCACAGACGGGCGACCACCCTTAGCGCCAGATGCCTTCTGTTCTGCCACAATCCAGCCGCCCTCTACAAGAGCAGAAAGCGCCTCGTCGCGCTCCTTGACGGAAATTTTCATGCCCAGCGCACGCATTACCTGCCGCGCCGTCACCTCGCCCGAGCGCCGGATGGCATTCAGCACGTCCTTCATGCGGGCCTGCCCCTGGTTCTCGCTGGCATACCGCTCCGCGCCTGTCCGCATGGCATCAAAACAATGGAGGGCCAGCTCTCCGGCCCATTCCATATCCTTGCCGGAGATGACCGGGCGTTCCTGCTCTCGTGATATGGCGCTGATGAGTGCCAGCTTGAGAGCATTTTCCACAATGCGCCCGGCCAAGGACGTGATGTATGTCCCCTCATTCTGCCGCAACAACGTCTCCTGCTTGGTCTGGATTTCCTTGAGCGACTTGACCGCCTGCAGGCTGCTCTGCACGGTGTATGGTGCTGCGGCCTCGGTGGCCATCAGCAGGTTTTCGATGTTGCCTGGCGCGTGCGCAGTGGATCCGGCTGCGATGCGTTTGACGGCATCGACTAGACTGTCGGGAATATCTTCAAGTGGAGCATCGACCATGGCCGGATAATTTTCTTCCGGCACGAACACCAGGAACCGCCCCATCAGGCCGTCCGAAAGACTAGCCCCAGCCACCGCGTCCCAGAACTGCGCAGGCGTGCTAGTACCGTAGATGCAGGCCACGGGGTTGCAAAGGTCCTCGCGTTTACGGCCCTTTTCGGACTGGTCAGCATATTCGGTGCCCAGCATGATGCCGGATGATGACGTGTAGAGGGCCTTAAGCTTCTGAGCTATCTGCTGCTTGTGCGCGCTGGCCTTAGTGCCAAGTACACCCCGCAGGAAGTCGCCGCATTCATCCACCAGATACACGCGGGAAGGGTGAAGCATCAGGCTGGTATGCAGCGCCGTTCCGGATGCAATGTCTTCGCCGCCCAGATACGACATCAGGCCAGCCTTCTGGAGCAGAAGCTTGATAACCTTGCGGGCGTGGTCTTTGCCGCCTGCGCTGTCGATGATGGTGGCCACGTAAATATTTGACCAGAGATCCGTTTGCGTACGGTACCGTCGACCGGCCAGCGCCCCCACCAGCGCGATGCCAGCGGCCAGTGCCGCAAAGGGCTGCGGCCGCCGGGCTGTGCGGGTGGTATAGTCCACAAACTCCCGCAAGAACCCGTCTACCTGCATGATCCGGTCCGGGATCAGGGAGCCAACCTGACGCTCCGGTAAATTGGTGCGCTCGGGCCGAATGGTGCTGAGGATAGGGGTCCAATCCGTGCCATCATCCACGGGGTCCAGGTGGTCAACCTGCCGCGGCCGCCGCAAGCCGTCCGCGAATGAGTTCTCCAGCGTTCGTTCGGCGGCCCGAAAATCCCGGCACCGGTCCCGAATATCAAACAGCGCACCGCGCAACTCGGCAATGGCGATCCCTTCATCCAGCTCATCAGCGCCAACCAGGCCGCCAATCGAATACGCCGCCTTGTTTAAGATCCCGTGCTTCTGTCCGTCTGCCGCACTTCGGATGGCTGCACATTCGCGGGCCAGTGCCTCCAACCCGTAAGCGGTTCCCCCATCAAGTCGCCTCTGGGCATCAACATGCTGCACCGATGTTGCCGGCGCGGGCTTGCGCGTTAATTCCTCCAGCAAAAATTCCGGCAACTCTGCCGGTTCCAGATCATTGAATTCATAATACCCGTCTGACGGCGGGATCAGCACATAGCCTCCCTCCCCGCGGGTATCGACATTTGGGTGCAGCTTGGACTGTGTGTTGCGCAGTTCCACGTCCGGCATCCGGTACCAAAGGTGATAGCCGCCCGACTGCGTTTTAACGCACTTGGTCCCATTATGCAGGTTCAGGCCGACCATCCAGTCCTGCGCGTGGGGCCCGTCCTTGGTATCAATGTCGATCACAAAAATTCCGGATGCCCGGCCTGTCGGCATCCCGATGCGTGCGCCTGGGCAGGCTCGAAACATGGCCTTGACGCGCTCTTCGTCAGTCGAGGCATCTTTGAACCCATGCTCAGTCAAGGGGCGCTTGTTCTTGCCACATGGAAAAATCGGATACGGAATGCCGAATTCCGTGATCAGTTCTTCGTACGGTTCCCGCACGCGCACTTTGGACCAGTCGATAAAATCAAGATTACCCACGGGAAGGAACTCCAACTTTTTTGATTTCATGCAAATCCCACGTCATGGCGATTTTGAGGCTGTAGGTGTCGAGGAAGGCCGCAAAAAAGCTTCGGGCTTCAGCCTCGGTAAATTCTGCAAAGTCTGTTTTCTTATAGACTTCCAGCCAGTCCAGTGCGGATTGGAGTCCTGCATCAAATGCAGTTTGAGTAACGTCGCTCATACGGACACACTCCCGTCTTCATAAAACTGCCTGCGCACTTCGAAATGCTTGCCAGTTTTCAGGATTTCAATTTCGACAGGCTTGCGAAGCTGTTCTGTCTTCTGCAGCCCTTCATCCAGTGTGTAGGGTGCCGGCTGCCCGGCCAGATTAGGCGCACGGGCTTTTGCCCACCATTCCACGGCCTTCTGCCGGGCATAGCCAGTGTGGTCGATGCAGACCCATTTTTTAAAGACGGACACGCCGCAGATATAATCGACTCTCAGGCTGTCAGGTTTGCCGTCCTTTCCGGGGTGGCGCTTGTAGCGCACGTCAGTCACGCGCACGCGCTCAGGGGCAATCTGCGTGGATAGGGCAGGCAGATCAGACGCCCGCAACCCTTCGGCCTCCTTTTCAGGGGGTAGAAACACATACCCACATGTGGGGCAGTCCATCACATGGATGGGCAGACTGGTTTCGCATTCAGGGCATGCCTTCTTCGGCGCCACCCCTTCCCCTTTGCGTCGAGGAGGCTCGATCAGGTCAATCGGACCGTGCTGCTGGAGCCACCCGGCATAGTCTACCAGCAGGCAGTCTGTCTTTCCGGTATCGGGCGACAGTCGCATGCCCCGTCCCACCATCTGGATGACAAGGGACGATGACATGGTAGGCCGAAGACCCACCACCATATCCACCGGCGGCACGTCAATGCCGGTGGTAAGAGTGCCTACACTGACGGCGGACCGTATGCGCCCGTCCCGCATCGCACTCAGGATGCGTTCGCGCTCATGGGAGTCCGTGTCTGCCGTGACAATCGCGCATGTGATGCCCCGCGCCTGCACGGCGGCCTGGATGTGTCCCGCGCTCTCTACAGACGGGGCGAAAATCATCCACGTGCGCCGATCCCGGCCTCGTTGGATGAGGTCATCAACTGCCTGCTCGGTTAGGTCATCTACGGCTTGGGTCAACTGCCCGATATTGTAGTCACCTGCCGTTTTCCGCACGCCCGTTACATCCACGCGCAATCCGGTCGGACGCGACACGACCGGACACAGAAACCCGCGCCGGATCAGATCGATCATGGCTATCCGGTAGCTGATCCCATGGAATAGCCGGTCATCACCATCAATCAGAGAGCCAGTATCCAACCGCCATGGGGTGCCTGTCAGGCCGATCATGCGATGATCAGCATTGACAATGCGGGTGTCGGTCAGGAACCGGCCCCACATGCTTTTTTCTTTTCTGCCAATCGTATGAGCCTCATCCACCAGAATGAGATGTACACGGCCAATCTTGTAGGCCAGCTTGTAAACGCTCTGAATGGTGCAAAACAGGATCTGAGCATTAATCTGCTTGAGGCCGAGTGCTGCCGAATAGATGCCAGCCGGCGCAGATGGCCAGAGTGCCAACAGCTTGTCATGGTTCTGGCGGACCAGCTCAGAACTGTTCGTCACCATCAGGATGCGCGTATCCGGGTAGTCCTCGCAGGCCTGTCGCATGATCTCGGCCATGATAATAGATTTCCCGGCCCCGACAGGTGCTTCAATGACAGGCGCTCCTGCATTGTAATTGAGCCATTCCCATGTTTCGGACACGGCCTCGTCCTGATAGTCACGCAGGCGCAACTTGCCATCCGTTGCATGTACTGCCACGGTTGCCTCCTTCTCTGATTTCCATTGGAGAGGGTTGGCCGGGAGCGGAAGTTTCCTAGGCCTCTACGCTCCCGGCGGCTGCCTTAGAACGGAATTTCGTCTTTAAGGACTTCTTCACTGGTCCGATTGTCAGCAGGTTTTCGGTCACGCATCCACCGACCACCGCCTTCAGCAGGAGGTTGAGCAGCAGGGCAGGTTGCTGCAGGACGGCTTGCCGGTGCTGTAACTGCTGCGGCGGCAGACCGTGCAACCTGACGTGGTGCTGTCGTGCCCTTAGCCGGGTCCATATAGTATTTCACCGTATTGCGCGGGCCATACTGCCCATCGCCAGGCTGAACACCGACATTCACGCGCACCCGGCACATCAACAGATCATCTGTGTCCTGAATAACCTTGGCATTTGTCTGCCCGATCTTCTTCAGACTAGCCTGTGCGATTTCAGAGGCTTTCTGACTGGCGCATTGGATGTTCAGATTATCGAAAACAGAGCGGTTGTTATCCAGCTTGATCGTCAACGCGATCATATAGCCGCCTGAGCGCGTTTCCTTCAACTCAGCCTTGGTGATATCGCCCAGATATTCGCCGGGCGGCAGCAGTTCAAATTCCGGAGCGTCCGGGGCCTGATCCTGATTGAAGATTCCTGAAAGATTGCCAGCCATGTTCGTTAATCCTGATCTTGATTATGCGTTGTAGAAGGGGATGTGTTGCGCGACGGTCTGCCACATGTCCTGTGGCGCACCGGGAAGTTCTATCTTGTAGGGCATGGCATAGCGGTTCTTCGCCAGTGCTGCCGGGCGTTCCTCGGAATAGAGAACACGCGCACCGTTCCCCATACCTTTGGTGATCTTGCGTCCAAAGCCCTCTTTGGCTTCGTTCGTCACGACCTTCCACGCCATGAACAGTACGGCATCTGCCGCTTCCTGCAATTTGGGAGAGGCCAGCTTATGCAAAGCAGGCTGGTACCGGTCATACCCGTCTGTGGTCGGGTCATCAAAATGCTTGACCTCAGCATGGGCCAGCATGATGACGGCAATCCTACGCCCCCGGATGGTGTTAATCAGATTGATAACCTGATGCCAGGCGTTCAGCGCCTCAACATAGCCCTTACCGAACCCCGGCTGCTCAATGCTGCCCCAATTGTTCTGACGGCAGGTATAATCCCACACAAGACGTTCGGCCCAATCCAGACTATCAAGAATGACCGTCTGGAATTCGTGTTCTTCAAACGCGAGGTCTGCCAGCGCATCCATCATCATTTCGAAGGTTGTGCAAAGCGGAAACCGGGCCACGCCTATTTCATCAGCTCCGTCCTCAGTCGGAACCAGCACCGCATTAGGTGCGCCAGCAGCCAGAGACGTTTTGCCAATACCATGTGTGCCATACACGATGATGCGCGGAGCCTTGTGGACAACGCCTGTCTGGATCTTGGAGAGCATGCTCATGCTGCAAACTCCACAGACCATTTCGGAGAGCCTGCTTTTTCCGTGCGTGCCGGTTCAAAAATTTCCTTCACGCGCTTCGGCCACACCGCGAATTTGCGTTCCGGTACCTTGATGGTGGTTTCCACGTAATCGCTTACGTCCTCACCTTCACGCTTAAGCTGCGCAACAATGGCAGCCAGCTTTTTCTGGTCCCACGTCACTTTTTTATCCACATCACAGATGGCTTCATACTCACCATCCCGGACGCGGACGCGACCTGTTTCCTTGGTCCGCTCACCTTCAACAGTATCGGCATAGCGCAGTTCAAATGCACGGTTTACACGTCCAACCAGCAATTCTGTTTCAACCTTCCGGTTTTTTAGATCATCCTGAAGAAGGCGCAGAATGTCTGGAGACAATGCCCTCAGGGCACTCTCAGGCATATTTTGTAAATCACTCAGATGGATACGATTGCTGCCCATCGGTGTTCTCCATTCCCGGTCTGGGCTACCGGGCAAAGCCTTGATGCACGTCGCATCACCAGAGCCAGTGCTGCGCACTGGTTCCAGAAAAGCGGCGTCAGATTTCACGGGTCGTCAGAACTGTCTGAGGAATTTCGGCGTACAACCGCACTACCCGCAGGTCGCAGACCTGTGCGTCGTCCTTCCAGACAATCCCGTTCAGCGCATCGAGGAAGGCCTTGCTGACATTATCTACATCAGGGCGTCCGGTGGCCCGCAAGCTGCCGGAAAGAGCGGCTTCACGCTTCTTCTTTGCCCAACTGGCCGGCACTGCCACATAGATTTCCATCTGCACAGCCAGCGCCCCTTCAAGGCACGGGCTTCCAACTTGAGAGACGGCGCAATGCCGTATCCAGGCTTCTGCATTTTCCGTTTTCTTGTCGGTATAGGTCCGGCCATTGCCGAAGCGCGGGCGGCCTTTTCCGACCGCCTTGCCCGGTACGCAGATGGTCAGTATCCGCGGATGATCCTGATCCATCCCCGGCACTGGTCCGCGCGACGGATGCTGAACTGGGCCAGCCAGATCCACGCCATTTCCACAAATATCAAGCATGTGAGCATTCCCTGTTTTCCATTTTGGCTTTCAGAATTGCCAGTTGGTGGTCCATTTTTCTGACCTGTTGACTCTGCCAGTCCTCGTGCCAGGCGCGCAGTTGATCTGCCTCCCATGCAAGGACGGTCTTGTATTCGCCGTACCAAATGCGTTTGCACTTCCCGACGGGGATCCCTAGGCGACGGGCAGCACGATCGATCTGCCGGCCAACCGTATCGCCCGCCTCAAACGGAGAGGCTGCGTCACGAATGATTGCCTGCATCTCCAAAGCGACTGTTTCCGCGCCAGACATTCTATTTTCTTTCCTCATGCTCAATTTTTCCGCCACGGCGGAAAGCCCCTCTGCCATTGTCAGTGCAGGGGATGGAGGAACCTGATTTGTTCGTTGATGATCTTGAAAAACTGATTGTGTCACTGACTGTTCTGAGAGCGCGGCTGCTACCGCGCATCTCATACCCACGCGCAGAGGCCATGAGTGCGGCAACACGCATGCCTCTAATGAGCGTCTTGTACGAGGACCCGTCCCCGGCCATCATCACGCCCGTGCTTGTGGAAGCTGCGGCGTTACTGGCCAGAGAAGCGAAGTCATGCCTGCGCCCAGCTATTATTAACGGATAGGAATTCATGCGAAATTCCGCCACCGCTCCAAGCCCTTCCACATGGCATTGATGGCTATGGTATTCATATGCGGAAGAGGCTCTGAGGATCGGCCAGTAATAATATGTGGCGCAGGATTTTCTGCGGCCTGAGATACAGGAAAAGCTAGTTTTCGGGCTGGCGACATCCAATTAGAAAGGCTGGATACTTTAACATTAAGGTATTTTGCCATTTGTTCTTTGGTTGCGCCCTGTTTTAGCATAGATGCAATAAGTCTGATGCTTTCTTGTTGAGTGCGCTTACGGGGAGTCGTGGATTTTCCGCTCATTACCGCGCCTCCTGTGTGGCGGGCGCCATTTTCGGGCTGGATAAAAACGCAAACACTCGGTCACGTGTGCGCTTGCGCAGTTCACGGCCTTTGCGCAGACCGTGAACAAGCCCGGGATCATTGATGGCGCTCTTACCGAACGACGTCGGTGAAATGCCTTCGCGGGCAATAAACGCCTCCACGGCAGGCAGGATTGGATCTGCTTCTCTAACCATGAATAGGAAACTAGTAGGATGTTTCCTACATTGCAATAGGAAACTTACTATTGGAAATATCCTATTTTATGGACGATGATAGGGCATGATTGTATTAAACAAAGCCAGAGTCGCTCTGATCGAGCTGATGAATAGGAATCCGGACTGCACACTCAAAAGTCTCTCGGAGGCTATTGGGAAGAACGGCACTTATTTGCAGCAATATATAAAACGAGGCTCTCCGCAGTCTTTGCAGGAAGATGTGAGGAGAAGTCTGGGTCAGGCGTTAGGCGTGCCCGCTGATGTGTTTCGTGACGATGAAGACCCGCGGCGTGTGGAATTACTTCCCGCTGATATGAAGCAGGATACATCATCCTCGTGGACCAACCCCAACCATGAAGATGGACGCCTTGTTATCCCTGAATTTGATGTTCAGGCCGGAGCTGGCCCGGGCGCGTTGCTCGACCATATCGCGACAGAAAACGGCAATATCCCGGTAGATCAATGGCAGATACCGGCTCGCTTCCTTGAGGCGTTTACAGACAATACGCAGTGCCTGGCTATTATCCAGGTACGCGGCGATAGCATGGAGCCAGACTATCATTCTGGAGAGCGTGTCTTAATAGACCTGTCGCATAAGATCCCTTCTCCTCCCGGCATCTACGTAGTGTGGGACGGCCTTGGGATAGTCATGAAGCGCTTAGAGGTTGTGTTCGGGTCTTCTGATCCTGTGCGGGTCAAAATATCATCTATAAATCCTGCATATGACTCTTACGAAAGGCCTCTTGAAGATCTTTCAATAAGCGGCCGAGTGGTCGCAAAATGGATGTGGAAATAGGAATTTCCTACTTCGGTAGGATTTTTCCTTTCTAAATGTATTTTTCCTATTGCATGATAGGAAGAATCCTATCATAGTCAACCCATCACAACGCAACAGGCGGATGGGCAATGACACAGACGGTTGAGCGGAATGCTCCCTCTCTCAACAAAACACTCCAAACCAACGCAGGCTACATCGCTGGTCTGATCGTCGAGAACCCCTTTGTGCAGGCGTTTCTGGGGCTGCTGGTCTATGGCGGCATCGCGTTTGTGCTGATGTTTACTGATGCCGGCCAGCGCATCACGGGCGACCTGCTCGATCTGCTGCTGGGGGTTTGTCAGCTGGTTGGGGAGTTGGTGTGATGGATAGCGACAGCAAGCTCATGATCGCTAGCGCCGTCCTGACATTAGCCAATGCGGTGATGCTTATTCTCATGATTTTTTCCTGACACCCCCGCGTCACCCGGTTTGCGGACCGGGCTTCGTGGCCGTGTTGGCGGCAGATGATTTCCTTAGGGAGAATTGAAATGTCTCAGTCTATGGGTGGATACCCGGACAATATGCGTGGCGGTATTGGGAGCCCCTACCCCGCTGCTCGTAAATACCAAAGCATGTCCAGCAATATGCTGGCGGCAGAAACAGCGAACCTCAAGAAAATTGCGGCCATTATCCGCAAGGCGAGTGAGGATATTGCACCTCTGGTTGGTCAACTTCATTACGCAACGATTGCGATTGAGGGCCGCACGGGCATGACCGCGTTAGATGCAGCAATTGAATTGCCCGCCATTGCCGATGAGATCGAACGTGATGACGTGGATCATGCTGAAAAAGCTGCGGAGTACGTGTGATGCTCAGCAACAGCGAACGCAATGAACTGACAAGCATGGTCAAGGCTGCACAAGCTTGTCTCGCGAATGACCGGCTTACGCCAGCTGAGGCACATGCTTTCCGTGAACACGGCGAAACGCTTGTGGAACTGGAACGCATGCGGCGGTTCCCGGCCTATGCGCCTGCTTTGATTGGATGCGGGGTATGACCCTAAAAATCTACTCCGACCTTGATCAAGGAACGGATGAATGGTTCGCCGCCCGCTGCGGTATCCTGACCGCCAGCACCGTTGGCAACCTGCTGACGCCGACATGCGCGGGTATTGCAAAAAGCAAAGCGTCTGATCGCCTCGTGAACGAAATCGCCGCCCAGCGCATCAACAAGATTTGTGACCCGAACGTGCAGGCATATGCATTCCAGCGTGGGCACGAAGATGAAATGGAGGCCAAGATCCTCTACGCACAAAAGGTCGCGCCCGTATCAGAGATTGGCTTCATGGCCGATGACCGCTGGGGATTTACGCTGGGATATTCACCGGATGGTCTGGTTGGGGAGGACGGTCTGATCGAGTGCAAATCGCGCCTGTCTGGCTTCCAGATGGACACGATCTGCTCTCAGGCGGTCCCGATTGAATACATGCCGCAGATCCAGACCGGACTGCTGGTGTCTGGCCGCAAATGGCTCGATTTCATCAGCTTCCCGGCTATGGGCGGCGGCAAGATGCTCGTCAAGCGTACATACCCTGATGCCGCGATGCAGGATCTCATTATCCGCGCCGCAACTGATTTTGAGAAAAAAGTCCGGCAGCGCATTGAAGAATACAAAGAAGCCGAGAAAAACCCAGACTTGCGCCTGATTGAGACAGTCCGGCGCGCAGATCCAGAGGAGATCATGCTGTAATGGTTGATCTGTCAAAGACCATCATCGCCAAGTCCGACCAGCTAAATGCTGACGATCTTCTTGGCGGCCCGATCACGGTAACGATTGAGGACGTCAAGCAGGGCAACGCTGACCAGCCAATCGCGGTGTTTTACAAAGGGTGCAATGGCAAGCCTTGGTATCCGTGCAAGTCCATGCGCCGCGTTCTGGTAGCTGTATGGGGGAATGATGGCAAAGGATATGCGGGCAAGTCCTGTACACTCCACCGCGACCCGGAAGTAAAATTCGGCGGCATTAAAGTGGGTGGAATCCGCATCACTCACATGACCGGACTGGATAAGGATATGGCACTCGGCTTGCAGGTCACACGGGGCAGCAAAAAACTTTATACCGTTCGACCCTTGCGGCTGGAGCAGGCGCGTAAAGAAGAGAAAGCCCAGCAAGCGCCTGATGATTTACAGGGCCGCTCTGAGCGCGCGATGCAGGCCATCAATGCTGCGACTGACGTTTCCGCACTCCAAAAGATCACTGGCTCCAACAATTACCGCCTGCTGCTGTCTCAGCTTGAGAAGCACGACGCCGCGCGGATGGAGCTTGTCAAACAGGCCGCCACCGAACGGGCTGCTGAGTTGAATGAAGGGGAATTCGCATGACCCAAAAAACCAAACTAGAAATCATCGGCGAATACCGCAAAGACCATCCGGGTCCGTTTTGCACGCGGGATGGGCGGCCCGTTGATCTTAAAGTGAAAGACGGAAGGGGTTTGTATCCTCTGGCGGGATATATTGGGGATTACGAGAGTTTAGATGGATGGACAAAAACTGGGAATATTGAAGACTCTCAAAAAGAGGAAAACGCTCTTGATCTCATGTGTGCCAGAGAAGCCCCTGTGCAGAGAGAGTTTTGGGTGAATGAATACCACGGCGGGAATCGTGTAGTTTATGACAGCCCAGAGAAGGCGCAGGAATTTCAGGTTTGCCTTAAGCGCACCATCCACATGATCGAAGTCCTGCCGGGAGAAGGCGCATGAGCGCACAGACAGCAGAGTGCCGTTGGTGTGGAATGCGCTTACAAGGCAAGCCCTACTTTATGGGCGGGAATGCTTATCATCCACGCACTGGTGAACGTGCAAAAATCAATCATTACGGCGGATTTGTTTGTTCTAAAGCTTGCGACCGTCGCTCTAGTCTTGATTTGGAACGCTCTATGCCTGGGCATGGGGCTAATCAGCAAAAACTTAGTTGCTATGCAGAAGCTGCTTTGAAAAGGAATTGGGCATGACCGCCAAACCCACAGCCGTATTCGTTCGGTTGCCGCTGAGTGAAGATGATTGCGGATTGCTTATTGATGCTTCCTCATTCGGCGCGCCTGATGACAGCCATGACAAAGCCCTCATCGCCATCGGCACGCCTGTTGCGGGTGGGGAGTTGGAGGTGGTTGGGATGCGCACGCGAGATATTAGGTCTATATTTACGTCAATTTGGCATTACTCCGGGGATATTGAGAGTTCCGGAAATTATGAGACTGAATTGCTCGTCCGCCAATCCGATGCCCAAGCCGCCCTTGCCGCTGCGCATGTGGATATTGCTCGGAAAGATGATGAGATTGATCGGTTGTGGGCAGCTTTGGAAAACATCGAAGTATCCATCGACGCGCTTCCTGACGACATGGAGGACTATTCCAAAATGAATGCTCGTGAAATGCGAAGGCAGGCTCTTGAGGTTGTTAAGGACGAGGTGAAAACCCTGAAAGGCCAGGAAGCATGAGCGAGGGACTGAAAAACTGCATAAATATGCGCCCAGAAAATCCGCAACCTAGGAGACGCGCCATGAGGACGAGAGAGGAGCAGATTGAATCAGCTTGCCAGCAGATCGAACAGGCTTGTCGTTTAAGTAATGTTTATAATTGGCTATCAGGGCAAATCCTCGAAGCAGAACGCCGTGCAGAACAGAGCGTGCGGGCGGAGATTGAAGCCAGCTTGAAAGATCCAACCACCGTGCACGTAAATATGCTGCGGGGATCAATCGCTACTCCGGGATGGGAACAGTTTTTGCATCTATTTCCGAAAGAGCGGGCGGAGATTGGGCGCGATAGCGAGCGGTTGGGTTGGTTGGCGGCGCAAATTCTCCGTGTACGGAAGCACGCTCCTTATCAGCCAATCATTATTAACGGTACCTATGATCCCGGTGAATTACGGGATGCCATCGACGCAGAGCGGGAGAAGAAGTGATGAGCAAACATCTGCATATCGCCATTGCACGCTGCCCAAAATGCCCCGCCTGCCAACAAGAATATGTTGATGACTGGCATCACTCAATCCGCAGAACCGTAGGCTTTGTTGCGGAAGGTTCAGACAAATGTGCGAACTGTGGAAAATTCTATGCTTTTGATGTCTATCCCGGCGGAGAAGTCCATTCGACAATGTGGAGGAAAAGCGCATGACTGACCCGAGGATTGAGGCGGCTGCAAAAGAACTGAAGCGCCTGTTTTCTGAGAGTGATGCTGCCACGGAAAGCATGTGGGTCGCCTGCGCTGAGACCGTCCTCGCAGCAGCAGACGCGGCGGCTTGGAGGCCGATCTCTGAATATGATGGCCTGAAACCTGTCTTGGTTCTGCAGGGCAAAAGTCGGCTTGTGGCGCGGCCCGTCAGAGACCTGGCCTTATCAGAGGACGTCGTCTGGGTGACGGAAGAGGGGAAAACGAATGAAGAAAGCGGGGCCTATCTCGTCTTCCTCGATCCCCCTCCCACCCACTGGCAACCTCTACCCAACCCGCCGGGTGAGGAGGCTGGAGCATGATCTGCGGACGCTACGAAATCACGCTGCCACTTACCATCAGAGATGCAATGGCGCTTCTGACCCGAATTGATGAGGCTCCAGATATCGCTGAGGCAACAGTTCAGCTTAACGAAAATATCAGCCGGGTTGGGACTCTTATTGAATGCCACCCCGAGCCCGAAGACAGCGAGGGTTACTGACCATGAACACAATAGCCCCCAATCACTATAAAACTGAAAGCGGTCTGCAAGTCTGGGACGTGACACGGTACATGTCCGGAAACATGGCGCAGGCATTTCAGTATGTTTACCGGGCCGGTCGCAAGGGCAACGAGGTCGAGGATCTGCGCAAGGCTGTGGCGTTTTTGGAGGATTGGTATTCTCACCAAGACGTTCCGGCCATGGGCAATCTCTCGCCGGGCGACATGCTGGAGAAGGAAGGGCCATTGCGCACCCTTCTGTTTGCTTCAGAGCCATGGAAGCGCGTGATCCTGAATCAGATCTGGCACATGGATTTTATGGGCGATGCAGTCGATGGACTTGAGGCGCGCGTACATGGATATCACGGCGCAATGCTGCATTTGCAACATCGTATTGCTGAGTTGGGAGGGGTTGATGGGTGAGACGCTGCCTGACCTGATGACGCTGCCGGATGTGTTGGAGAGGTTACGGGGTGTGATTGGCCGCACTCGCCTGCTGGAGCATTTGCGCGCGCACCCGACGCATAATGGAGGGCCAACCCACCGTAAATGGGGGAAGAAATTTGTCTTCTCCTCACATGATTACATACGCCTTATCGAGAGTATGGAATGTCCCTCAAGCTCGTCACATTCGCCCACGCCAAAAACATCTTTATCAGGGGTACGGTCGGGGGTAAGCGGATACTGGAAAGCACGGGCACAGCAAACCGGAAATTCGCGGAAGAATACAGGCGCAAAAGAGAAGCGGAGCTTTGGCAAGAGCAGCTCTATGGAATCCGCTCTGTCATAACGTTTGCCGATGCGGCAACCGCATACATCAAGGATGCCCCGCGCTCCCCGGCAACTTCCCGTTACGTGGATAGGCTGGTTGAGCATTTTGGAGACACAAGGCTCACCAGCATCAATAATGCGTCTCTGCGCGCGGCCTATGCCTCCATTCTCAGGGATGGAGAGCGCGCCTCGCCCGCAACCAAAAAGAGGTCAGTCAGAACGCCCCTGCAAGCCATCTTGGAATTTGGTGCGGTGCAGGGATGGTGCGACCGGCCTGCCTTTTCCGCTCTTTCCGTGGGGCAGTCCGTTACAAGATTTCTCCTGCCAGAGCAGGCGACCGATTTAGTTGCCTGCGCAGCCCCTCACCTGCGGCCCCTGTTTGTTTTTTTGCTCGGAACAGGTTGCCGCCTATCGGAAGCCCTCGATCTGGAATGGGCGGATGTGAACTTATACGCGGCTCGGGCAGTTGTCTGGCAGAAACAAGGGCGACAGCGACACCTCGATTTAAGTCCTGGCGTCATGAAGTGGCTGCAAACAATCGAGCCAAAAGAAGGTCACGTATTCCGGCCCATGATAAAGACGCGCGGGACTACACTCATCGGAGAAAGATACCACGACGCCGGTAGGCAGTATGGCGGGCAGATTAAGAACGGGTGGGCTGGGGCGTGCCGCCGGGCCGGACTGCCGGGCCGGGTGCATGAGTGGGTGCCCACTGGCTCCACCAAAACCAAACAGCGGTTCATCCCGGAGTTTACACCCCATGACCTACGCCACACATGGGCCTCGTGGCACTATTGCGTTCACAAAGATCTTCTACGGCTAAAAGCAGACGGTGATTGGAGCAACATCAACACCGTGACGGTGTATGCAAAGCTGATGCCGCCGGTGTATCGAGAGGAGATTATTAAATGGTGGGGCGTTGGTCCGGGCACCCTCCCAGAAGGGAAAAATCAGTAACCAATTCCTAACCACCAACCGCGCAAACAAGCAGACAATGGCGGTTGATCGTGTACCGTTTTTAAAACGAGACACAAACAAAGATTGGCTATTTTCTGAGGGAATCACCGGTCAAAGATGGTGGGCGCAACAGGGATTGAACCTGTGACCCCTACCATGTCAAGGTAGTGCTCTACCGCTGAGCTATGCGCCCATCTTTGACCGTGGGCCGCGTTCTATCGCGCTTGCGTTCAAAGTGCAAGCCCTCAATGATGGTCAGATGAAAAATATTACGCATAGCCTGATTCACCGGGGTCTGGCCCGTGTTTTGCCGGGCATGCCAGCCAGCGTTCCAGAGGGAGCAGACCGCGTGCAGGCCCCCTCTCCTGTGCTGGTATCCGGCCAGCCTGCAACGCCCGTGGTGCTGGCCTCCCCGCATTCCGGGCGCTTTTACCCGGAAGCCTTTGTGCAGGTGAGCCGCCAGTCACTGGCCATTCTGCGCAGTGGGGAAGACAGCTATGTGGAAGAACTGGCCACCGATGCGCACACCCTGGGGCCAATGCTTGTCCACGCGACCTTCCCGCGCGTTTTCTGTGACGTAAATCGGGCAGCGTGGGATCTGGACCCGCGCATGTTCAACACACCGATTCCAGCTTTTGTGCGCGCCACGCATCGCGGGCTTGCCGGACTGGGGTCTGTGCCACGCATTGTTGCGGATAACCGGCAGATTTATCGGACACGCATGCCCTTTATGGAAGCCGCACTCCGAATCCGGGATTACTGGATGCCGTATCACGCTGCTCTGGCGACCGCCCTCCGCCAAACACACGCGCAGCACGGAACGGCCCTGCTACTGGACCTGCATTCCATGCCAGACGCGCCGGAGGCCGGAAATCCGGATTTTGTTCTGGGTGACGTCCACGGTGCCAGCTGCGCTTCCGCTCTGGCCGACAAAGCGGAAGAGATCCTGCAGGATCTGGGTTTTAAAACATCCCGCAACACGCCCTATGCTGGCGGTTACATCACGCAGCATTATGGCCGCCCGCGTGAAGGGCTCCATGCCCTGCAGATCGAAATGCGTCGCAGCCTGTATATGGATGAAAAAACACGCGAGAAAAACCGTGATTTTTCCATTCTCAAACACGCCATTTCTCAGCTTACAGAGGGCATGATTACCACCCTGCGCACACTGGAGAGCCCGTAACCCCTACCCTTTCCAGAAAGACGTTTTTTAAAACGCTTTCAGAAAACGATCCGGGATTCTGTGCAGATTGCTTTCCCCTCCAGATTCCACAAGACTGGCCAGATCAAGATCCGCCAGAGAGATTTCTGAGCGTGTTGCCTGAAATTTTCTCAGGAAATTGACCATGCTCCGGTCCGGCACCCGATGAGAAACACCGTGATTCAAACTGCGGGCACGGGCACTCCATTGCAAATTACGGGTCACACCAAGGCGCTGGAGAAGGTGAGTCTGATCAGCATATTTCAGGTGGAACATCCATAAGGCCGTGTCCAGCGTGGCGGGTTCTTCGCACTCATGGAACCCCGCCGTCCACGTGAGCGGCACAGAGGCAAGCAATGTCTTACACGACCAGCTCCGCACCGCACCGTAAGGCCGCTGAGCCAGTACCGGCTTGTCCCATTGCACAGGAGGCAGGTCCGGCGCGTAGTCGATCACATCCACCCCCACGCAGCGGATAGCTGTATGCTGAGCGTGCGCAACATAGGCGCGCAGCGACGGATAGCGCGCAGGGTCAGCAACCAGAAACTCATCACAATCCGTGAAAAGAACGTAGTGATACGATTCAAGCAGTTTCTTCTGGAACGCTTCAATCTGCGCACAGCGGTCAACTTCGTCCAGTTCATCCCGACGGATCGGAACAATCTGACATCCGGGCAGGTCAGGCAGGCTGTCACTCCCGTGGTCCAGCACAAAAAGATTCCCGGCTCCGGCCTGCCTGCGATAATAATTCGCCCACACAGGCAACATGCGATGTTCATTATAGACCATCGTAAACACTGCCAGGGGTTGCCGGGTATCACGCGGCTTAAGGCCGAACAGCCGCCGGAAGAGGCGTTCCCCGGTGGCCCGTAATCGTGTCCATCCCGTCATCAGCCTGTCCTTCCCTTCTGGGTTTGGCGGGCAATGTATCATATTGCCTCACTTGTAGCTTTGCCCAATGATAGCTTGATCCAACACTCTCTTGCAGGAGACGACAGGCTTATGCGCGGACCATTTTTCACAGCTCACATGCCTTTTCATGAGAAAACCGCTGGCGTGGCAGCACTGGGCCTTGCTCTGCTGGGTCTGGCCGCATGTCAGCCTGCCCCGACCGGCACGGCGCGTCCCCACGGCCTTACCCCGCAAAACAGCACGCCAGCAGGCACCACAGAAACCCCTTCTGCGACCTCCCCACAGCGGAGCAAGCTGATTGGCATGGCCAACCCGGCCTCCGTCCATTGCGTGGATGCGGGTGGCAAGCTGGAAATCCGCACCGGGTCTTCCGGCAGCCAGTATGGCGTCTGTCACATGCCGGACGGCAGCAGTTGTGAGGAATGGTCCTTCTTCCGCACAGGGCAGTGCAAGGCTGAAACGCTGCAAAACCGATAACGTTCTGCTCCGGGAGATATTGAAAAATTCTCCCGTTCATCTCATTTCTTAAGGGATGCAGGAGGTGGCGGCATTTGGCCTGAGGGCAAACGCTGCTGCGCTCATGATGCAATGTCACGCATGAATGCGGGGAAAGAGATGACTGAATCAGCCACGGGCACCACGCCCACACAGGGCAGCGAAACACGGGAATTCAGCGCAGAAGTCGGGCGGCTGCTCGATCTTGTTGTGCATTCGCTCTACTCCGAGCGGGAAATTTTTCTGCGCGAGCTGGTGGCCAACGCAGCCGACGCCACGGACCGCCGTCGCTTTGAGGCGCTGACCGATGGCGCACGCGCCCTGCCGGAAGATGCCAAAATCCGCATCAACCCGGAAAAAGATGCCCGTCTGCTGACCATCAGCGACGATGGCGCGGGCATGAGCAAGGAAGAACTGGTCTCCAATCTGGGCACCATTGCCAAATCCGGCACCCGTGCCTTTGGCCAGAAGCTTGAAGATGCAAAACCGGAAGACCGCCCGAACCTGATCGGCCAGTTTGGCGTGGGCTTTTATGCCGCGTTCATGGTGGCGGATAAGGTTGATGTCGTCTCCCGTCGCGCAGGCTCGGATGACGCATGGCGCTGGACGTCTGACGGCAAAGGCTCCTACACGCTGGAACCCGCCACGCGTGAAAAAGCCGGGACGGACATCACGCTGCACATCAAGGAAGACGCAGACGAGTTCCTTGATAGCTGGCGTCTGGAAGCCATTATCCGCAAATGGTCCGACCATATTGCCTGGCCCGTCACCATCATCAAAGATGGCAAGGAAGAAGCCGCTAACGAGGGCACAGCCCTATGGCGCAAGCCGCGCAGCGAAATTACCGAAGATCAGCTGAACGAGTTTTATCGTCACCTCACCCACAATTTTGATACGCCGTGGGACACGCTGCACTGGCGCGCAGAAGGCACGATTGAATTCTCTGCCCTGCTGTTCATTCCCGGCAGCCGTCCGTTTGAGTTTGCCGAGCAGACGCGGGAAAGCCGGGTGCGCCTGCATGTCCGCCGCATGTTCATCACGGATGAAGCTGATATTCTGCCGACATGGCTGCGCTTTGTGCAGGGTGTTGTGGATACGGAAGATCTGCCGCTCAACGTCTCGCGTGAAATGCTTCAGGCTACTCCGGTTCTGGCCCGTATCCGCAAGGCCGTGACCGGCAAGGTAATGGGTGAACTGAAAACCCGTGCCAAGGATGAAGGAGCCTACGCAACCTTCTGGGAAAACTTCGGCCCCGTGCTGAAGGAAGGCATGTGGGATGATCCGGCACACCGCACGGAAGTGGCGGCACTCAGCCGGTTCCGCTCCAGCGCTGTAGACGGCCTGACGTCTCTGGACGCTTACATCAGCCGCATGAAGCCCGAACAGGACGCCATTTACTACCTGACGGGCGACAACGCAGAAACACTGGCAGCTTCCCCGCAGATTGAGGGCTTCAAGGCTCGTGGTGTGGAAGTGCTGCTACTGTCTGACGCGGTGGATTCCTTCTGGCCGGAACGTCTGGGCACGTATGAAGGCAAAGCACTGCGCAATGTCGCTCAGGGCCAGACGGACCTTGAAAAATTCGGTGCTCCGGCAGAAAGCGATGCTGAAAAAGCCGATATGGACACGCTGGTGCCCGCGCTGAAAACCGCACTGGGTGACACAGTCTCCGATATCCGCGCCACAGACCGTCTGGTCAACAGCGCCATGGTACTGACCGCGCCGGAAGGTGGCCCGGATCTGCAACTGCAGAAACTGATGCAGCGGAGCGGTCAGAGCCTGCCGTCTGTGACACCGGTGCTGGAACTCAACCCGGCCCATCCGATTGTCCACCATCTGGCGGCCCTCGTGAAAGCAGGGAAGCCGGTCGATGCGCTGGCTCACATTCTGCTGGACGTCGCCAGCATCCAGAATGGTGAAGCACCCAAGGATGTTAACGCCTTTTCCCGCAGGCTGATGGACTATCTGGCTGGCGGTGTTGAAACCGACAGCACGGCAGAACCTGCCAAAGACTGATCAGATTTTCTGACTTAGTCGATCAGGAAACCGGTTCCTTCAACAGAGGGGGCCGGTTTTTTGTGTTTTTTAGGGACTGCGGTTAGCCATCACGCTTTTTCACGCGGTTCCAGACCTCATCCAGATATGCAACGGGCTCATCCTGCATGGAGCGGCCCTCTTCCGCCAGACAGGCCTCGACCGCCTGAAAACGCCGCGTGAACTTGTCACACGCCTGCCGCAGACAGGCTTCCGGGTCCAGATCCAGCCGCCGGGCCAGACTGGCGAGCGAGAAAAACACGTCTCCCAGTTCATCCTGCATTTTGGCACGGTCATTTGCCTGCATTTCCACGGCAAATTCTTCCATTTCCTCATGCACTTTGGCCACAACGCCCTGCACATCCGGCCAGTCGAACCCTACACGGGCCGCACGAGACGCAATTTTTGAGGCCCGAAGCAGCGCCGGCAAGGCAGGCGGAATACCAGCCAGCGCACTGGACTTCTGGCCCGGTGCGCTCAGCTTCTGCCGCTCTTTCTCTTTCAACTGCTCCCACTGCCCCGGCATAGCGGCGGAGGTCGTCTGCCCGGAAGGGGGTGCAACATCCTCCGCCTGTGTGCCCAGCACCTCCGGCCCGAACGTGACATGCGGATGGCGGCGGATCATTTTTTCCGTAATCAGGCGAGCGACGGTTGCAAAATCGAAATGCCCTTCCTCTTCCGCCAGACGGGCCTGATACACAACCTGCAACAGCAAATCGCCCAGTTCATCGGGGAAGGCCTGCCAGTCCTGCTTCTGGATGGCGTCCAGAACCTCATAGGCTTCTTCAATGGCGTAAGGCGCAATGGTCTCGTGCGTCTGCTCCCTGTCCCACGGGCAGCCATGCTCGGGGTCACGCAGGCGGGCCATCAGCGCCACAAGGCGCGTCAGTTCACGGGCTGCATCCGTCTGGTTGCCCGTTTCGGGCTGTGTGGGTGCCGAAGAGGCTGTATTTTTTGCAACCATAAGATCCCGTGTTCCCTTTCAATCCTTTGTGTTTTCCATCCGTCGGGCCACAGAGCTATGCTCTGTGCAGCTTCCCCGCATGTCAGCCCTGCACCAGCACGGTGTTTTTCACGCATCCCCCTTCCGCCACAAGGGACTTACCCCGTATATGCGGAAGCAGAGAGACCGAACAGCCCACGCACACAGAACCGGGTGCCGGGCGAAGACAGGGAGCCTCCCGTTATCGGGTGGAGTATGAAGGCATGACACAGCAGCCCGTTATTTTCATCGATGGGGAAGCCGGAACCACCGGTCTGGGTATTCGGGACCGCCTGTCTGCCCTGCCCGTGCGTATTCATTCGGTTGACCCGGCCCGCCGCAAGGACCCGGCGGCCCGTAAGGACGCTATGGCAGAGGCGGATCTGGTTGTGCTGTGCCTGCCGGATGATGCCGCGCGCGAGGCTGTCACCATAGCGGAAACGCTCGGCCAGAACGCCCCGCGCATTCTGGATGCCAGCACGGCGTTCCGCACAGCACCCGGCTGGGTCTATGGTTTTCCGGAACTCTCTCCGGCCCAGAGCGAGGCCATTCAGGGTGCGCCCCGCGTTTCAAACCCCGGCTGCTACCCCACAGGGGCCATTGCCCTGCTGCGTCCGCTGATTGATGCGGGTATTATGGAGCCGCATTATCCTGTCTGTATCAATGCTGTCAGCGGGTATTCCGGCGGGGGCCGCGCCATGATTGAAGCCCATACGCGCGATGGCGGTCCGGCCTTTGAACTGTATGGGCTTGGGCTTGAGCATAAGCATGTGCCGGAAATCCACCTGCATGCCGGCCTGACACGCCGCCCGGTTTTTGTGCCCTCCGTCGGGCACTTCGCACAGGGTATGATTGTCTCCATCCCGCTGCATCTGGATGATCTGAATGGCGGCGTGACGGGGGATGACCTGCATACCGCACTGGCTGGCCGCTATGCCGGGCAGGACCATGTGCATGTGCTGTCTGCAGAACCCAAACTAGCTGCGGAAGCGCTGGCTGGCCGTGACACCATGGAACTGCGCGTGCATGACAACCCGCATTCCCGACAGGCTGTGCTGACAGCACGGCTGGATAACCTCGGCAAAGGCGCATCCGGGGCCGCCTTGCAGAATATTGCCCTGATGCTCGGGCTGCCACAGGCCTGAGTCTTTCCTTATCGTTTTTTCAAACAGGATTTTCTGAGCATGACACAACGCGTAGCACTGGTAACTGGCGGCAGCCGCGGCATTGGTGCCGCCATTGCGGAAACACTGGCCAAAGACGGCTTTGATATTGCTCTGACTTACGCCCGCAACGCAGACGCAGCAGAAGCCGCTGCCGCCAAAGTGCGGGCACTGGGCCGCAAAGCCCTGAGCATTCAGGCTGATGGCACGACGGTTGAAGGCAATCAGGCTGGCATTGCCGCAACGGTTAAAGAATTTGGTCGCATTGATACACTGGTCTGCAACGCTGGCACCTATCCCTACGGGCCCATTAGCGAAATGAGCGTTGCCCAGATTGAACATGTGCTGAACCTGAATGTGCGCGCCGTGATGGTGGAAACCATGGAAGCCGTAAAGCACATGAAGGAAGGCGGCCGCCTGATTTTCATCGGCTCCGCATTTGGTGCCCGTGCGCCTTTCCCCGGCATTTCACTCTATGCCGCCACCAAGGCTGCTCTGCGTGGTTTTGCACAAGGGGTT
Organism: Acetobacter sp. P5B1; assembly: GCF_018811985.1. Classification (NCBI taxonomy): domain Bacteria; kingdom Pseudomonadati; phylum Pseudomonadota; class Alphaproteobacteria; order Acetobacterales; family Acetobacteraceae; genus Acetobacter; species Acetobacter sp. P5B1. Next base: position 190,792 of record NZ_JACRVS010000007.1, read on the forward strand.
GCCCGGGACCTCGGCCCCAAAGGCATTACCGTCAATGTGGTGGAACCCGGCCCCATTGATACAGACATGAACCCCGCTACCGGGGATGTTGCCAAACTGATCAGCAGCTATGTGGCAACGGGCAAATACGGCACGGTGCACGACATTGCCAACATGGTGTCCTTCCTCGCCAGCCCGAAGGCCGGTTACATCACCGGTGCCGCGCTGCCTGTGGATGGTGGTCTGGAAGCCTGATTTCCTAATCTGACACCACTTTAGAAAACCGGAAAAACATCGCTTTTTCCGGTTTTTTTAGACTCTTTCGTCAGTTCGTCGCGGGCGTTAACTGACGCGACGCCTCAGGCGGCATTACCGGGAGCCTGCCAGCCGGACCAGAATACGGCCCCGGATTTCTCCATCCAGAAGATCAGAGGCTGCCTTTTTGACATCGGAAAGCGAAATTTCCGTAATAATACCATTCAGTTTTTCCGGCTCAATTAACTGCGCAAGTTGCTGCCATGCCGCAAGGCGCTCCTCTTTCGGGCAATGGACGCTATCAATCCCGACCAGCGTGACGCCCCGCAGAATGAACGGCGCAACGGTTGCCGGGAAGTCCATCCCCGCGGCAAGACCGCAGGCCGTCACCACCCCATGATACTGCATGGATGCACACAGGGCCGCCAGCACGGCACCCCCGGCAACATCCACAGCACCGGCCCATTGCGCTTTTTCCAGAGGACGGGTCAGGCGCAGTAAAGCCTGTCGCGGCAGAATGTCCGTGGCCCCCAGTTCCCGCAAAGCGGGCTCTTCTTCCGGGTGGCCGGTAATCGCCGTCACCTGATAGCCGAGGCGGCTCAGCAGCATCAGCGCAACACTTCCCACGCCGCCGGAAGCACCCGTCACGACTATCGGCCCGCTTTTTGGTGTCACACCCTCACGGATCAGAGCACGCACGCACAGCATGGCGGTATACCCTGCCGTCCCCAACGCCATGGCCTGACGCGCACTGAACGCAGACGGCAGAGGGATCAGCCAGTCACCCGGCACACGCGCCCGCTCAGCCAGACCGCCCCAATGGCTTTCCCCCGCGCCCCAGCCATTCAGCACCACATGCTGGCCAACAAACAGACCGGGGTGAGAAGATGCTTCAATCGTTCCGGCAAAATCAATACCCGGCACCATCGGGTAGGAGCGGACAATCGGCCCCTTGCCGGTTATCGCCAGCGCATCCTTGTAATTCAGGCTGGACCACTCGACCCGTACCGTCACATCGCCTTCCGGCAGCTGGTCTTCCGCCAGAGAATGCTCGTGGACAACCTGGTCTCCATCGGCATTTTTTTCGATCAGCAAAGCTCGGAACATGGCCAGTCTCCTTCACACCTCTCAACGCCCCTCTTGCGCCGGAGATCATCCCACTACGCCATTTTTGAGAAATCGCTGTTCACAAAGCCGCGGGCAGGTTCGGGCTGCTCGGCCAAGTTTGGGAAAATAAATTAGGATTTTAAAAAGGCAGCAGATATAACCTTGTCCAATAAGCTATTTCTTATTGAACTCCGAGCGTGTCTTGATTCTTTTCCTTACCGGTTTTCTCGCCCTCTTTCTGCTGATTGCTGTCAGCATCCTGATTTCTCTCTCCGAGATTTCCTTTGCCGCCGCCCGTGATGTGCGGCTGCGTTCCCGGGCAGAAGCGGGTGATAAACGCGCACAGGCCTTTCTGGCCCTGCGGCGCAATAGCGGTCAGGTTATTACTGTTCTCCAGATCTGCCTGAACGGGGTGGGGATTCTGGGCGGTATTGTCAGCTCGGAAATGCTCTCCCCTCCCTGCGGTGACCTGCTGCGCTACTGGGGTCTGCCCGACGGACTGGCGGAAAAGACCGGCTCGGCCATCAGCTTCATCATGGTCACGGGCCTGTTCGTGCTGTTTGCCGACCTGCTGCCCAAACGGGTGGCCATGAACGCGCCGGATAAAGTCGCGCTCTCCATTGGCTGGTTCCCCAAACTGGCCCTGCGGGTGCTGTATCCGTTTGTGTGGATTTTCTCCAAGGTGTCTGATGCCGTGCTGCGCGCCATGAAAATCCCGGCAGCCTCCGCCGTGGAACCGGTGACGCCGGAAGACCTGCGCGCCATTCTGGCCGCCGGCACCGCCTCTGGCGTGCTGCTGGAGCAGGAACACCAGATGATCCAGAACGTGCTGGGTCTGCAGGACCGCTCGGTCACCTCCGCCATGACCCCGCGTGATGAGATTGTCTATCTGGACGTGCAGGACAACGCGGAAAACAACCACGAGAAGGTCCGGGCCAAACCCTATTCCCGTTACCCGTTGTGTGATGGCGGGCTGGACAAGGTCATTGGCTCCATCCGTGCAGAAGACGTTCTGGCCTCGGTTGTGGACCCTGCCAGTATCCCGGAAGGCCCTGCTCTGCGCGGCAACCCGATTTTCCGCATGCGGCGGGATGTGCTCTCCGTGCCGGAAACGCTCAACCTGTGGGACACGCTGGCACAGTTTGATACCCACGGCGTGGGCTTTGCCCTGATTGTGAATGAATACGGGCTGGTCGTCGGGCTGATTACCTTCAAGGACATCATGGGTGCGCTCATGGACGGTCTGGCCAACCCATTTGAAGAACAGGCCATTGTCCGGCGTGATGAAAATTCCTGGCTGATCGACGGCGCGGCCCCAATTGGCGACGTGATGCGTGAACTACACATCATCGAACTGCCCGACAGCGCTCAGTTTGACACCATTGGCGGCTTTGTCATGCACCGCCTGCGCCGCATGGCCCGCAAGGCCGACCGCGTGGATGCCGGGGGCTTCCGGTTTGAAGTGGTGGACGTGGAAGGCTTCCGCATCAACCAGCTGCTGGTTACCCGCCTGACCTGACCTATCCCGCAGGCTTGTGCCCCCGCAAGAGCCGGGGCCATGCCTGCATTCTCCCGAAGCAGACCGCCTGTGTTATGCAGACGCATGTTTCGTATCCGCTTTCTCCCCTGTCTGTTTTTCTCCAGCTGCTTTGCGGGTCTCGCCGCACCTTTAGGTGTTCGTGCTGAGACGGCCCGACCAGTTTCGGCCCCGGCTCCCTCCGGCGCTGTTCTGGAAAAAGTCCTGCTGATCTCCCGGCATGGTATTCGCAGCCCGACCAAACCACTCGCCGCGCTGGAAAAAAAGACTGGCCGCGCATGGTCTGGCTGGCCCGTGCCTCCGGGAGAACTGACGGACCATGGCCGGGCTAATCTGGCCCTCATGGGGCAGTTTCTCCAAAGCTGGTATGCGCCCCTTCTCCCGCAGACTTCCGCCCCCTGCGCCTCAGCCAAAGCCGTTTTTGTCTGGGCTGATTCTGCGGATACCCGCACGCGCCAAAGTGGTGACATTCTGAGCCACGCCTTAACGCAGGGCTGCACCAGCACAGCGCATAGTCTACCTGCTGGCCAGCATGATCCGTTGTTCAATGCGCTGGCCGCCGGACAGGCTCATCTTGACCCACAGCGCGTCATGCCGCCCCTCACCCGCGCGTTCCAACAGGACATCCCCCCGGACAGCCCCGAGGCGCAGGCGGCTTCTGCCTTGCAGGCCGTGTTTGGGCCCAACGGATGCCAAAAGCGGAAAGGACCATGCTTTTCTGCTCCCACTGTCCTTTCCTGGAAGAAAGGCCTGCCTCATGCGACAGGCGGCCTTAACCTGAGCGCCTCCACGGCGGAAAACCTCCTACTGGAATACGAGCAAGGCCTGCCTTCCACGGTTTTTGCCAGCTCACAGATAGCGACGGACAACGATGCCGCCAGAACCCGCCAGCTTCTGGCCGCTGTGCTGCCCGCCCATGCCCTGCAAAGTGACAGGCTAAGACGCCTTCCGGCACTGGCCGTGCCTCGCGGGCATATTCTTGCTGAAACGCTCCTTACCGCTCTGGCAGAGCAACCCGTTTCACTCCCTGACAGCTCTGCGCTTCCGGCGTCGGCGCGGCTGATCCTGTTTGCCGGACATGACACAACGCTGGACATGCTGGCCACGCTCTTCGGGCTGGACTGGTCCTTCCCTGACCAGCCTGACCGCACCGCACCAGATACCACGCTGGCCTTTGAACTCTGGCGGTTACCGGATGGGCAAAAAGACGTGCGTTTCCGTGTGTTCCACCAGTCTCTGGAGCAGTTACGGCAGGCGCAGCCCATGAGCAGTCAGACCGGGCAAGGCGCGCCCCTGCTGCTCCACAGCCGGTTTTGCCCGAACACCGCGCAGGCGGCCTGCACGCTGGATGACCTGACCCTTAGTGTGAATAAGCTCAAAGAACAGGATTTATGATTTCTTAAAGAAGAAGCCATAAAAGCTGCCGAAGGCCTGCGCCATGCGGCCTGTTAATTAAAAGATTTTCGTCCGTTCCAAAAAATGCCAGAATTGGGCGCTTAACACGTGTCCAATTTCTAACAAGAGTGTTTGTCATGAGCTTCAAAAAAGCGTCTCTCATCCTTCTCCCGGCGCTTCTGCTGGCAGCCTGCGCAGAAACACCGATGGGCCCGACCGCCATGGTTCTTCCCGGCCCCGGCAAGGACTACGCCACCTTCCAGCAGGAACAGAATTTCTGCCGGTCTCAGGCCACTGCCGCTGTGCAGGGGCAGGCGGGCAGCCAGAACCGTAAGGCTCTTTATGGCGGTCTGGCTGCAACCGCTCTGGGCGCTGGTCTGGGTGCTGCGGCTGGCGGTGGTGCAGGGGCTGGCATTGGTGCCGGGGCTGGTGCTCTGGGTGGCGCGCTGGGTGGGGGTGCCTATTCCAACAGCCAGAACGGCGGCATTCAGACCCAGTACAACAATGCCTATGTTCAGTGCATGGTCGCTTACAAGAACGTCCTGCCCCGCTAAAAACGGCAGACGTTCGCTTTACGCTGTGCATTCAGGTGGCTCGCTTCGGCGGGCCACTTTTTTATGAAAAACCCACATTTTCCCGTGCGCCCCGCAGTGCAAAAACTCTTGCCACACCTGAGCCAGAGGTTGATGCTCCGCTGCATGAGCGCCTTTCCTTCTCCCCCCCGTATTGCCGCCCTTGTTCTGGCGGGCGGTACCGGCTCCCGCATGGGCGGGTGTGACAAACCCCTTCTTCCCCTGTCCAAAACACAGACAGTGCTGGATTACGTGCTGGCGGCACTCCGTCCCCATTGCGCTGCTCTTGCCCTCAGCGCCAATGGTGACGCCTCCCGCTTTGCGGCATGGAACCTGCCGGTTCTGCCCGATACGCAGGCGGACATGGGGCCTCTGGCTGGCATTCTGGAAGGTTTGCGCTGGGCGGAAAGCCAGAACTGCTCTGTTCTGATAACCGTGCCCGGCGATACCCCTTTTATCCCGGCGGACCTGCCACAACTCCTGCTCCCGGCTCCCGCTGTCGCGGTGTCGGACAATCGGCAGCATCATCTGGTCGCCAGCTGGCCCACTGCGTGCCGCCCTGCGTTGGAAGACTGGCTGAAGCAGCCCGACCATAAAGACAAACTGCGCATCCGCTGTTTTGCTGCGACCTTAGGCGTGCGGGATGTTGTCTTCCCTGCGCACACGCCCGACCTGTTTTTCAACATCAACACACCCGATGAGTATGTCTATGCCCGCAAACTGGTCCATGAAGGCCTGAGCCATGTCTGATTTTGTCATGACCCGCTGGCCTGTCGAGCGTTTTACGGAAGAGGGTACCGAAGCCACTACTCTGGCCATTGCTGAGGAAACCCCGATCGGCTTTGTTTATAACAGCGTGCCTTATGCTGTGATGATGGGAACACTTCAGGATCTTGAAGATTACGCCTACGGGTTTTCCATTACGGAACGCCTTGTATCCAACGCAGCCTCCATCCGCGCCGTGCGGACGGAGATTGGGGAAGATGGCGTCACGCTCTCACTTGATATTGCCGGAGAAGACTTTCGCCGCCTCCTTCAGTCCCGCCGCGCCATGACGGGCCGGACAGGCTGTGGCGTGTGTGGCAGTGAAGACCTGAAAAGCCTCCATACCGCCCTTCCCGCAGTGCCTGTCATGCCACCGGTGCCGCTATCCGCCATCCGGCAGGCCCTAAAGACTCTGGCCGACCATCAAACGCTGAATGCGCAGGTGCATATGGTGCATGGTGCGGCGTGGTGTGGGCCAGATGGTAGTATTCACATGATACGCGAAGATGTGGGCCGCCATAACGCGCTGGATAAATTGATTGGTGCCGGGCTTCGTCAAAATGTCTGCTTTGCAGAAGGATTTTGCCTGATTACCAGCCGATGCTCGTTCGAGATGGTGCAAAAAGCCATTCTGGCAGGCTTTTCCACACTGGTCGCCATTTCCGCCCCCACCACGCGCGCCTTGCGTCTGGCACAAGAAGCGGGCCTGACCATTGTGGCGCTGGCGCGGCGATCTTCTCAACATCTGTTTACAGGGGCTGTTGGCTAAAACGTCTTAATTAGACAGCCTATTTTAACCTGCTCCACTCCGGAACACAGCACCATGTAAAAACCCCTTTCAGGCAAACCTGGAAGGGGTTTTTTATTATCGAATCAAGAAAACCATCCCGAAAAGAGACCCGGTCAGGCTTCCCTCAGCACGGTATCAGACCTCAGCTTAGAAGCCTGCCTGAATACGGGCAGCAACGGAGTTACCCGTGCGACCGTAAATGTTGGTTGCCTGCTCGCTACGAGACACAATGAAGTGGCTGTAATCGAGCATGAGGCGGAAGTGACGGTTCGGATACCAGTTCAGCCCCCCCGTCCAGACCGTCTGCTGACCACCACGGATCACGTTCTTGGCGTTTGCATCGTTCAGGCGGCTATTGAGGTCGATCACACTGTAATGGCCGACAACTTCCAGCGCACCCCAATGGTTGCGAGCGGGATCAAATTCCTCAGCTTCCGGAACACCCGGCGCACCGAAGGCCCCTTCTTTTTCGTTATACAGACGCGGGTTGCCGAACAACGTATAGGCGGCAGACCCATACCAGCCCTGGAAGCCAGCAGACTTCAGGCCCGGCGCATCACGCTGAACACCAACGTGATAGTATTCGCCTTTCACAATCAGGCGCTTCCAGCGGACACCCAGTTCCGGACCAGCCGCCCAGACCTGTGCGGCGTTGCTAATCCCACCTGTTGCGGCAAGGTTGGCTTCCCCAATGTCGAACTCAGGACGTTGACCGAAAGAGGTGGAGCGAGAGCAGGACGTCGCTGACGTAGAGTTACACGCCAGACGGAATGCAGAAATACCGGATGCCCCCATGTGGACATCCCAGTCTTTTGTGGCAACCGGACGGCCTGCAACACGCAGCGTCGCACCTGTCTGGCTATCCATGGTGGTGCCGCTGCCGCCACCGTAATAGGTGCTGCTCATATCAGAGGCGTTACGGTGACCCCATTCCTGACCAGTGAAATACCCTGCAATCCACCAGCGTTTTTCATAATGAAGACCACCAACACTGAAGCGGGCATCACCTGCGGCGATGTTACGCACCATGTCGGTGATGCTCGGACGTTCGAGCGTGAAGAAGTCGTTCGAGCTTTCGGAATCTTCTTCCGTCACACGCGGCTGGAAGTAACCGACCGTCAGGATGGTGTTGTGCAGACCGGTGTAGTTCAGGTTGCCTTCATACAGGCCAACATACCCGTCGTTATGGTTGGCACCGAAGTCCGGCGTAACAGCAGCAACCCAGTTTTTATAGCGGAAGGTAAACGGAATACGCAGACGGCGCATGTTGGTGGTAAAGCTGTTGAACGCCCCACGCCCTTCACCCGCACGCGGCCCGGAATTGAAGAACCCACCGAAATCTTCATGAAAGGCCAGACCGATAGAGAGGCCGTAAGCCCCATCTTCAGACGCTACCGTAAAGCGGCCTTTCGGGAAACCGACGATCATGCCGCCGACATGCACGTTCTCATCACTCTTCGTGGCAGCACGGAAAGATTTCCAGGACATAACGTCGCCGCGGTCAGACGTCGGCGTGCCAGAGTTAGCCAGATGGATGCGGGTAGAGGATGCTGCCGGTTCGTTAAACTGCACGCTCGGATCAACCGGACCCGATGCGATCTCATGATGGCTGGTGGCGCGACCGCCATGAGCTGATGCGGTGCTCACCCGGTCCTGTCTGCGGGAAATATTTTCGGTCTTGGCCAGCCGACTTTTCAGCGTGGTGATCTGCCCCATCATCTCTTTGCGCATCTGCGCCATTTCAAGGCGGAGAGCCCGGATCTGTGCGTCGTCAGAAGATGATGCCATTGCAACAGGGGCCGCGCCACCCATCAGAAAAGACGCAAAAGCCAGAGATGAAATAACCGGTTTACAGCGCATCATTGCCATTCCAGAGGAGAGAAGATGAACGCTGAATATCCCGCCGAACGTCTTTTGTGCGTGATGGTTTCGTGATGCTTTCGTTACAGTTCTATGACAAAAAAGGCGGGCTGAATGATTCAGCCCGCCTCTTCTATAAAAAGCCTTTTTCAAGAAAAAATTCTCAAAAAGACTTCTGAAAAGTTTTTATATAATATCAGGATTCTTATTTTGCGCTCTTCCATGCAGACAGAATGCTGGTCTTCACAGACTGCGGCAGAGCCACATAGTCCAGCTTCTGCGCCGTGGCATCACCCTTTTCAAACGCCCAGCTGAAGAACGTGCGAACGGCTTCCCCACGCGCAGCATTTTTCGGGGCAACCGGGGTCAGCACGTATGTCGCAGAAACGATCGGCCATGCGCCCTTACCCTGCGTGTCCAGCAGATTGACCGCGAAGTGAGAGGCATGCTGCCAGTCGGCGGCTTCTGCGGCGTGCGCAAAGCTCGTCTGGTTTGCAGCAACATCTTCACCCGCACGGTTGTGCAGTTTGACAGTCGTCAGGTGGTTACGGCTGGCATAGGCATATTCAACGTAGCCAATAGCGCCTTCCGTGTTCTGCACGGTTGCTGCCACGCCATCGTTCCCACGAGCACCCAGACCACCGGGCCAGGAGATGGACGTGCTGGCCCCCAGAGAATCGTGCCAGGATGAGGAAGAACCAGCCAGATAGGAGGTAAATACGAATGTAGTGCCCGAACCGTCTGCACGATGCACCGGGGCCACCGGCATGTCCGGCAGGGTCACACCCGGGTTCAGGGCAGCGATTTTCGGGTCATTCCATTCCGTGATCTCACCGGAATAAATACCAGCCAGCACAGCACCGCTCAGGCGCAGCGTGTCAGCTTTCATACCCGGAATATTAATAACGGGCACAATGCCGCCCATCACGGTCGGAAACTGAAAAAGACCGGCAGATTCAATTTTTTTTGCATCCATCGGCGCATCGGATGCCCCGAAATCAACCGTTCCTGCCAGAACCTGATTCTGCCCGGCGCTGGAGCCAACGCTCTGATAGTTTACCGTAACACCTGCGGCGGTTTTWGCTGTCTCACCCCAGGCTTCGTAAATCGGGGCGGCAAAGCTGGAACCTGCGCCCGTGACGCTTTCAGCCCGGGAGACGCTCGGCAGTGCCGCGGTTAGGCACGTTGCAGCAAGCAGACACAGAGCAGGCCTGAAGGAAAGACGCATTTCGGTTTTATCCCTGGACATCATAAATAACGACGCAACTCGCCACGTCGGGGACAACCCTTAACGGGTTTACTGCCTTCGGGGGATGACATGTTGAAGACTGTTTTATGAAGATTTTATGACACCCGCAGAGGTAACACATGGTAGCCAGATTTTGCAGGTTGTGCCCTTCCCCACAGTACTTTCCACCACAAAACGCCCCCCATGCCGGGTGACGACATGCTGGACAATGGCCAGCCCCAGCCCGCTCCCCTGCACCGTGGCCGCCGTTTTGGGCACACGGTAGAAATGCTCTGTCAGCCGGGGCAGATGGCGCGCTGCAATCCCCGGCCCGTTGTCTGCCACGCTTAACACCACGCCCGGTACGGCAGGCCAGCGCGGGTCAGGCGGCGCAAGCGCGCAGGACACCGTTACCTGCAAGGCAGACGGAGCACCTGCTGCATCCGGCAGGGTGCCGTATTTGAAAGCATTTTCAATCAGATTAATCAGAACCTGCACAAGCTGACTGGTATCTGCCGCAACGCATAAGGCAGGATCAGACACTGGCTGGATCGTCAGTTTTGCCTTTTTCAGGCGGAACAGCGCCTGAGACTCGGCCTTCAGACGGACAAACAAATCCTTCAGCGCCACCGAGCCACGCGGGCGCTGATGTTCCACACGCTGCACACGGGACAGATAGAGCAGATCATCCAGCAAATGCTGCATCCGCTTGCCCTGTGCGGCCATGATGCCAAGAAACTCCTGCTGGGCTTCCGGGTCATCCGCCGCCGGGCCTTGCAGCGTTTCCACAAACCCCATCAGCGCGGCAAGCGGCGTGCGCAGTTCGTGGCTGGCATAGGCCACAAAGTCCGTATGCTGGCGCTCGGTATTGTCTGCTTCCGTTTCATCACACAGCGCGACAAAAACCAGCGCATGCTGCGAGCGATCCGACGAGACACTCCCGCCTCGCGCTCCTGCAAATAGCGAGGCAGGAAGAACATGCTGCTGAAAACGGGCCTGAATCACCCGGTGATGCGGAACATCCAGCACAATGCGGGCTGTTTCTGAACAAACAGCTGTGTCCAGACTTTTTTCAACCAGCCGGTCCAGCGCTGTCTGAAAAGCCGGATGGCGCTTGATACTCCCCAGATTGTCTTCAAAAATCCGATACGCTTCCGGCGAGGCGTAATGCAGCCGCCGTTCCTCATCCAGCACCATTGTAGCGGCAGGCAGACAGGCCATGACCTGTTCAACCCCTTCCGGCACAGCTGTTCTGGAAGAAGCGGGACTTTCTTCCTGATGGTAGCTCGGAATCTCTACTTTTTCGGGGCGCAGGCGGGCCGCCAGCAAGCTGGCTGTCAGCCCGCTGCCGACCAGTATGCCCGCAACAGCAACGAGTGCCTCATGCATCATCAGGCACTCCGTTGCGCCAGAACGGCCTCAGTCCTGTGGCATATCAAGCGCATATCCCCGGGCACGGACGGTTCTGATCAGGTCTTTCTCATCCCCTGCGTTCAGCGTTTGCCGCAGCCGTCTGATATGCACATCCACTGTGCGGAGTTCTACACAGGAGCTGCGCTCCCATGCCTGTTCCAGCAGTTCCTCGCGCGAGAAAACCTGACCGGGATGCGTCATCAGGAATTCCAGAAGCCGGTATTCCGTCGGCCCCAGCGGCAGAAGCCGCCCGTTGCGTTCCACCTTATGGGCCACACGGTCCAGCACGAGGGAGTCAAACTTCAGCACGTTGCCTGAGGGCGGCAGCCGACGCAGCATGGCCTTGACCCGCGCAAAGAGCGTTTCCATGCCGAAGGGCTTGATCAGATAATCATCCGCACCAATTTCCAGCCCCCGCACGCTATCAGTCTCCTGCCCGCGCGCGCTGAGCATAATGATGGGTATGGACTTGGTTTTTGGCTGTTCTCTTAACTGCCGGCAGACTTCCAGCCCGGAAATACCGGGGAGCATCCAGTCCAGCAGGACCAGATCAGGCGTACGGCGGCTAATCTGGTCAAGGGCCGTATGGCCATCTCCGGCCAGGCGCACATCGTAGCCCTGTTTTTCCAGATTATAGCAGATCAACCGGGAGAGTGCCGGGTCATCCTCAACAACGAGAACGCTTGCATTGTGTGTCATGAGCATCCCATAGCGGTTCGCGGCGCAGGATAAGCTGGAGGCCATAGAAAAAACAACCAGTGTCATAAAAGTTACACACTTTACGACCCTTGTTCGGGAAGCTCTTCTGGCTTGCAAAATCCTTCTATGCAAAGGGCAGAATTCTGGATTATGGAGCGCTCAGGAGCTGGACCGGCAATTGTGCCGGATGCACCTCCAGGAAACGCTCGCATGAGTATTTTTCGCACTCTTCTGCCGCAAACCTGCAGAAGCTTTCACCTGTCCCTGAGCACGCGCCTTCAGACCCTCCAGAGCCAGATCTCCCGCTCCTTCTCGGAACGCGGGCTGCTTGAACTGGGTATGCTGGAAGGCATCTGCACGACGCTGGAAAACAAGGCGCAGAAGGAGCGTATTCGTGCGCTTTATCCTGCCGCCAGTGTTTTTGGCGTGTTTGCCGAGGGCGACACGGCCACGGCCATGCAGCAGAATCCGCTGAGCCGCTAATCCCGCCGCTCAGCGCAGCAGCACAAAAAATCTCATCTGTGTTCCTCTTGGGATCGTGACCATTTTTGCCAGATGGTCACGCAGGAGGAGACATGTTTGTCGCGCAAGCATGCAGGCCAACCAACAGGCTACTGAATGAAGAAACAAAAAGACCCGCCTTATGGTCCTTTAAAAAGGCCCCAAGGCGGGTCTGAACAGCGTCCAAAGACGGATGTTTAATCAGTCTTCAAACGGGTCGCGCATCAGGATGGTGTCATCACGGTCCGGGCTGGTGGACAGCAGGGTGACGGGTGCGCCAACCAACTCTTCAATCCGCCGCACATATTTGATCGCCTGTGCCGGAAGATCCGCCCAGCGGCGTGCGCCGTGCGTGGTTTCTTTCCAGCCTTCCATGGTTTCAAAAATCGGCTTGATGCGCGCCTGTGCCGCTGGAGAGGACGGGAACCGGTCGGTCTTTTCGCCGTCCAGCTCATAGCCTACGCAGACGCAGATTTCATCCAGACCATCCAGCACGTCCAGCTTGGTGAGAGCCAGACCATTGACGCCACCCACACGCACAGCGTGACGCACCAGAATGGCATCAAACCAGCCACAGCGGCGCGGGCGACCGGTTACGGTGCCAAATTCATGCCCGCGTTCACCAATCTTGCGGCCAATATCGTCAAACAGTTCGGTCGGGAACGGTCCCTCACCCACGCGGGTGCAATAGGCTTTGGCAATGCCCAGCACGAACCCGGCAGCGTTCGGCCCCATGCCAGCACCCGTGCCAGCATTAGCGGCAACCGTGTTGGAGCTGGTGACGAACGGATACGTCCCGTGGTCCACATCCAGCATGACGGCCTGAGCGCCTTCAAACAGGATACGGCGGCCACCGCGACGGGCATCGTCCAGAATGTCCCATGTGGGGGCCATGAACGGCAGAACCTTGGGGGCAATGTCCGTCAGGAAGGCCATCAGGTCTTCCTTCTTGAACGTGTCTGCACCCAGACCGGCCAGCAGCGTGTTGTGGTGCAGCAGCAGCTCGTCCAGCTTCCAGTCCAGCGTTTCCTGCTCGGCCAGATCACACAGACGGATAGCGCGGCGGGCCACCTTGTCTTCATACGCCGGGCCAATGCCACGGCCTGTGGTACCAATTTTACGGTCGCCACGGGCAGCTTCACGCGCGCGGTCCAGCGCACCATGCACCGGCAGGATCAGGGGGGCGTTTTCTGCAATCTTCAGGGTGTCCGGGGTCACTTTCAGGCCCTGTTCCTGAATACGGCCAATTTCCGCCAGCAAAGCCTGCGGGTCGACCACCACGCCGTTGCCGATAATGCCCAGCTTGCCGCTCACCACGCCAGAGGGCAGCAGAGAAAGCTTGTAAACCTGATTGCCAACAACCAGCGTGTGCCCGGCATTGTGGCCGCCCTGAAAGCGCACAACAATGTCTGCCCGGCTGGCCAGCCAGTCTACAATTTTACCTTTGCCTTCATCGCCCCACTGGGCGCCGATCACCGTGACGTTGGACATAAACGGTCTGCTCCTGGAAAATCTGCCTGAAAACCCTGCCGAGAGGCCAACCCGCCCCTCTGCCGCACGTGGTCAGTCAAGCTTTGTGCACGTTGCACCAGAAAGAATGTGGCTGCACCCCAAACGCAGCGCCTCGGCCCGGTCATGCTCCGGGCCTGTGAGGTGGGGGGTGCCGGATGGCAGGGCGGCCAGCGTGGCATGCCCTTCGGCCCGCAGACGGGCCGCAACCTGTGCGTCCGCATCGGGGGCAAGATAAATGCGCTGGCGGGCCTGCGCTGGCGGAATGGTGCGGAACAGCACATCCGGCCGGAAGGTCAGGCCACAGGCTGGTTCATTATCACTGGAGAGATAACGGCCACCGCGCCCGAGTTCTTCCGCACGGCCCACGGCAAACACCGTCACGCACACGCCGGTATGATATTTCCAGCCCCGGAATTCGACCGGATCAACCGTCAACCGCAGGCCGGGGTTGGCTTTACGCAGGGCTGCAACTGTTGCAGCAAGGCGCTCACTAAAGGCGCGGGCCCGTGGCGGCAGGCTGATATGGGCGAGCTGCTCCAGCGCCTGTTCAGCAGGGCCAGCGGCGCGCAGCAGAGCAATCAGCGTGTCAGACAGCGCCCCACCCAGTTCCGCGACAGCCGCCGCATCCTTGCGGTCCAGCGCGCGCATCAGAACAGGGCGGACACTGGCGGAAATATTGGCTTCTTCCAGCAGAGCAGGAACCAGCGGCGGCATGGTAAGGTCAAACGAGACCTCCGGCACACCCAGCTGGGCCAGCGCTTCTGCCCCGACGGACATCACTTCCGCATCCGCCTGCGGGCTATCCGGGCCGATCAGCTCGATCCCGGCCTGCATGATCTGCCGGCCGCTTTCTTCCGCCGCCGCAGGCATCACCACCACGCAGGCCCCGGCATAGGACACGCGCAGGGGCCGCGCCGCAGCGCCCAGCCGAGTCGCCGCCATACGGGCAATCTGGGGGGTGATATCAGGCCGCAGGACCATCATCTTGCGGGTATCCGGGTCCATCACGCGGAAGCTCTGGTCTGCCAGAGTCGCGCCGGACCCTGCCAGCAATGTGTCTTCAAACTCCATGAGCGGCGGCCGCACACGGTCGTACCCGTGCGAGGCGAATACGCCCATAAGTGTCGCAACCCCTTCTGCCTCGGTCCGGGCATCGGGGGTCAGGAGGTCTACAAAGCCAGCCGGGAGCAAAGCCGGGCTAAAGGGCGGGTCATCCGTCATGCTTCGGCCTATAGCACTGCACGCCGCGCCCGTCATGCCCGCAAACCTGCACTTTTTTAACGGTTCTCACCCCTGCGGGACGCCGGGCAGCGTCTCCCACCCCGGCCCGATGACCGTAATGACCCTTCTGCCCATGCCATCGGCCCGGAGAACGATGATGTTCTGGTCTTCCAGCCATTCCACCAGTCGGCGGGCGCGGCCTTGCGAGACGGTGCCGTACACACGCGCAATTTCCGCGTCCGACGGGCACGGCAGGCGGCCAATGGCGGCCCGCGCCAGAAACAGGAAAACGGATTGCAGATCTTCCGGCAGGGCATTGGCCAGCCCCTCCGCCTGCTGCCAGTCCGGCGAGGCCGACATATCCTCACTTACGCCACTCCGCGCCGTAGCCAGAGCGCGATTAAAGGCCTTGAGGTCCAGCGCATTGCGCCCCAGCCCAGCGATACGGCAGCGCACCAGAAAATCCTGATACAGCACGGCGGAAGCCCGGAAGGAGGTTTCATCATCCGTCAGCATATCGCGCAGGATGGCGTTCATGCGGGCTTCACGCTCGGCCTGATCTTCCGGCGGTTCTTCCTGCTGCTGTTCTTCCTGCGAAGCAGCGGCCTGCGCCTCGCCGTGGGCGGCAAGCTGGGTCAGCAGATCAGGCTGCGGCGTAGCAGGCGCTTTTCTGGGGCGGGCCACAAAGTCTGAAACCGGTACCGGGGCCAGAATCAGATCGTGCACCGGGGCAGACGGCGGCTCGAACGGCGTCAGCACCGGCCCGGCAGAGCGGCTTTCTGTCTCCACCGTGCCAATCCGCACAGGCGTCGGCCTGCGGCACATGGCCGGGCCAAGAGCGACAAAGGTGCCGCGCGCCAGATCCCGAAAGGCTTCGGCCTGCCGGCGTTCCATGCCCAGCAGGTCCGCTGCGCGGGCCATGTCGATATCCAGAAAGGTCCGGCCCATCAGAAAGTTGGAGGCTTCCGCCGCCACGTTCTTGGCCAGTTTGGCCAGACGCTGCGTGGCAATAATGCCCGCCAGACCACGTTTACGGCCACGGCACATCAGGTTTGTCATGGCCCCTAGCGAAGCGCGACGCGCTTCATCCGAGACCTCACCCGCAGCAGCAGGTGCAAACAGCTGGGCCTCATCCACCACAACCAGCACGGGATACCAATATTCTCTCGGGGCCTCGAACATACCGCCCAGAAAGGCTGCGGCCCATTTCATCTGCTGGTCCGCATCCAGACCTTCCAGATTGAGCACTACAGAGGCGCGGTGCATGCGCATCCGCTCCCCGGCGGCATGAAGCGCCATGTCTGAACATTCCGCGCCATCAATTACCAGATGACCGAATTTTTCCGCCAGACTGACAAAGTCACCTTCCGGGTCGATAATCGCCTGCTGCACCATGCGAGCGGACTGCTCCAGCAGACGCCGCAGCAGGTGCGATTTCCCGGACCCGGAATTGCCCTGCACCAGAAGCCGGGTGGCCAGAAGTTCGGCAAGGTCCATGCGTGCCGGGCCACCCCCCGGCACATCACCCATCACGATCATGTTGCTGCTCATAGGGGCATCCGATACCGCTCCGGATGGGTGTCCCGCAACCATGCAAGCGCCCCTTCTGCCGCACCGCGTCCGGTTGCAAGGCATGCGTGCAGCAAATAGCCCCCGGTTGGGGCCTCCCAGTTCAGCATTTCTCCCGCCACAAAAACGCCGGGCAGCGCGCGCAGCATCAGCCTTTCGTCACAGGCGCTTTGCTCAACGCCACCGGCTGTAGAAATAGCGCGGGCCAGTGGCTCCGGCGCTGTCAGCCGCACCGGCAGCGCCTTTAATCGAGCCGCCAGAGCAGCGGTGGAGGTCGGCACAGGACCAGCCTCCCGCAGCAAGGCCACAGCAACAGGCGGCAGACGGAGGGCTTTACGCAGTTTGTTGGACAGGCTTTCACGCGGACGCACAGCAGCCAGCCGCTTTGTCAGGTCTTCTACAAAGAGATCGGGCCGCAGGTCACACAAAAGGTCCGCCGTGCCATGCTGAGCCAGGTGCTCCCGCAATGGCGCAGACAGAGCGTAAAGTGCGCCGCCTTCCAACCCGGAAGCCGTCACCACAAGTTCCCCTCGCACGGTGCGGCCCTCAAAAGTCAGAGCCACCGGCTTGAGCGGGGTTCCGGCAAACCGTTCCCTCACAGCCGCTGACCATGCCACCTGAAACCCGCAGTTGGCTGGGCGCAGAACTGAGACGGCAACGCCGCGCTGTTCCAGCAGAGCGGCCCAACCGCCATCACTCCCCAGACGCGGCCAGCTTGCCCCGCCGAGCGCCAGAATGACGGCATCGGGTTGAGAAAACAGTGGGACATCAGGTTGTTGTAGGGGACCAACCTGAGGCGATGTCCCCGACTTTTCCGTGCGGCCCAGAGTGGCAGACGTGGCCATGCCCTGCGGCGTCTGCGGCCCCGGCCCCGGCCCCGGCTCTGCCGTCCCGGACTGCGGCTGAACATTGGCATGAGGCTGCGAAAACGTCAGATGCCCCGCAGCATCCCAGCCCGTCCAACGAACACGGGTGTGCAGGGTGACGCCCTGCTCACGCAGCCGGGCCAGCCAGGCGCGCAGCAGGGGAGACGCCTTCATCGCGCGGGGGAAAATGCGGCCAGACGAGCCGACAAAGCTCTCCTGCCCCAGCCCGTCCATCCACTGCCGGATCTGCTCCGTAGTCCACGCCTGCAGAAAAGGCGCAAGCCAGGGCGCGGCCTCGGCATAACGGGGCAGAAATTTTTCCGGGGGTTCAGAATGGGTGATGTTCAGGCCGCCGCGCCCGGCCATCAGAAATTTGCGGCCAAGGCTGGGCATAGCCTCCACAACCTGCACAACGCAGCCTGCGGCAGAAAGAACCTCGGCGGCGGCCAGTCCAGCTGGACCGCCGCCGATAACAACAACACGAAACGGGTTGGTCATGCCTGTGGGACAGAACGCAGAGCAGGATGACGCATCATCCCGCGTTTTTCTCCCCGGCCCGCACAGCTGCGGCGAGGTCCTTAATCTGGTTCAGCACCCGCGGCAGGGTCTGGTCAGTCGCCTTGCCATCCGCATCCAGCGTGTCAGCCAGTGTGGAGAGCAGCGCGGAGGCCACCACGGCCCCATCTGCAATCCCTGCCGCCGTCGCGGCCTGTTCCGGCGTACGGATGCCAAAGCCAATGGCCACCGGCAGGTCCGTCGCGGCGCGGAGGCGCGGAAGGGCCTCCTTCAAAGCTTCGGCACTGGCGGTGCGCGTGCCGGTAATGCCGGTAATGCTCACGTAATAGACAAAGCCGGAGGCGTGCGAGAGCACATAACGCAGACGCTCGTCCGACGTCGTGGGGGCCACCAGACGGATGATATCCAGACCAGCATCCTGCGCGGGCTGTTCCAGAATATCGGCTTCTTCCGGCGGCAGATCGACCAGAATCAGACCGTCCACCCCGGCTTTGGCGGCATCTGTGCAGAAGCGGGCGTGGCCGTACGCTTCCACAGGGTTGAGATAGCCCATCAGAATAATGGGCGTTTCCTGATCCTGCTCACGGAAGGCGGCAATCATTTTCAGCACACCGGGCAGCGAGGCCCCGGCCTTCAGCCCACGGCGGGCGGCCAGCTGAATGACCGGGCCATCGGCGGAGGGATCAGAAAACGGCATACCGACTTCAATCAGATCCGCCCCGGCGGCGGGCATGGCCTTCAGCAACGCCAGAGAGGTTTCCAGATCAGGGTCGAACGCTTCCAGATACGGGATGAGTGCACCGCGACCCTGTGTGGCCAGTGTTTTGAAACGGGCGGCAATACGGCTCACAGCTTCACTCCCAGATGCTCGGCAACGGTGAAAATATCTTTGTCCCCCCGGCCAGAAATATTGACGACCAGCAGCGTCTCTTTCGGCAAGGTGGGGGCAATTTTGGCAGCGTAGGCAATGGCGTGCGCGGATTCCAGCGCGGGAATAATCCCCTCCGTGCGGGTGCAGAGCTGGAAGGCTTTCAGCGCTTCATCATCCGTGGCTCCCACATATTCCGCGCGGCCAATATCGCTCAGCCAGGAATGTTCTGGCCCCACGCCCGGATAGTCCAGACCGGCACTAATGGAATGCGCCTCGTCAATCTGGCCATCGGCATTCTGCAACAGATAGGTGCGGTTGCCATGCAGCACACCGGGGCGACCGCGTTCGATGGACGCTGCCGTCTTGCCGCTATCCAGACCATGACCAGCCGCTTCCACGCCAATCAGCCGCACAGAAGCATCATCCAGAAACGGATGGAAAATCCCCATGGCGTTGGAGCCGCCACCAATGGCCGCAACAATCACATCCGGCAGGCGGCCTTCCTGCGCCTGCATCTGCTCTTTGGTTTCCTCACCAATCACGCTCTGGAAATCACGCACCATGGCCGGATACGGATGCGGGCCAGCCACGGTGCCCACCAGAAAATAGGTATCCGCAATATTGGCAACCCAGTCGCGCATGGCTTCATTCATGGCGTCTTTCAGGGTGCCCGCCCCGGCAGTCACGGGCACAACCTCAGCGCCCAGCAGACGCATGCGGAAGACGTTGGGCTTCTGCCGCTCAACGTCTGTAGCGCCCATGTAAATTACGCATTGCATCCCGAACAGCGCACAGACCGTGGCCGTCGCCACACCATGCTGCCCGGCCCCGGTTTCGGCCACAATACGGGTACGCCCCATACGGCGGGCCAGCAGGATCTGCCCCATGACGTTATTGAGCTTATGGGAGCCGGTATGGTTCAGCTCTTCGCGCTTCATGTAAATTTTCGCACCGCCAAGCTCTTCCGTCATGCGGCGGGCAAACCAGAGCGGGCTGGGGCGACCAACATAATCACGCAGATAGAAGTCCAGCTCTTTCTGAAAAGCCGGGTCCGCCTTGGCGCCGTCATACGCCGCGTTCAGTTCCAGCAGCAACGGCATGAGGGTTTCCGCCACAAACCGGCCACCGTAACGGCCGCCAAAGTGGCCACGCTCATCCGGTCCGTGCCGAAGAGAATTGGGCTGTGCTGCTGTGCTGTGCTGTTCTGCCGGGTCCGCCATGGGTGGTTCTGCCGCTCCTGATTTTTGCGTGATGTGCCGGATCGCCCTGCCCTAAAAAGCAGGCATCCGGCTTACCAGAAGCCGAACGCACTTGCACAGAGGGCACAGAGTCTAAATTTCACCCGGTTGGGAGGGTGCAGCGAGGCTTTTCCGCTATTCAGGACTGTCACTTGTCACTGTCCGCCGGTCTGGTCATATTTCCTGCGCCCGTGTGTCAGCGGTTCGCAAGAGTGACAAAACGATACGCCCGAGGAGAATTTCATGTTTCTGGCCCACAAGCCCGGTGCCCCCGCACGGGCGATTGAGAGTGAGGCCGACGCCCACGGCGTAGCATGGATTGACCTGCTGAACCCTACTCAGGAAGAACAGGAACTCGCCGCCAAAATCTGCGGCCAGCCCCTCCCCACACTGGATGACCTGAACGAGATTGAAAGTTCCTCACGCATCAGCGTGCGCAATGGAGCAGCATTCCTCTCCACCCCCCTGCTCAAAAAAACAGGGCTGGAATTTGAGGCCTTCCCCGTTGGGTTTGTGCTCACGGCGGAACGGCTCGTTACCATTCGCTATCAGCCCTACCCCTCCTTTGAGAATGTGGCCCAGCTTGTCGCCGAGCACACTCTACCCCCTGCGCCAGCCACCACGCCCGCCCCCAGCATGGTGCTCACCCCAGAGCAGAGAGAAAGCGATGCGGCAGACGCCAGCGGACAGGCCCGGCCACTGGAGCCAGCCCCTATTGGCCCCGGCGAGGTGCTGGTGGCGCTGATTGAAACCATTGTGGACCGGCTGGCAGATATTCTGGAAAGTGTCGGCATGTTGCTGGACAAGCTTTCCAAGGACATTTTCAAACGGCGGCAGAACATGCCTAAGGTGCGCAGCGTCGCGGCATGGCAACGCGAATTGCTGGAGCGTGTTGGCAGTTCGGGCGATCTCTGCTCCCGCGTGCGGGACTCCCTGCTGGGGCTGGAACGCATCACTATCTTTCTGAGTGAAAGCAAAAAGGACGGTATGGCCCCGGCCTCTGGCCTGCCCATCACGTCCCGCCGTTTTGAGGCAGGTGTCACCACCATCCCAACCGAAAATGCGCCGTATGCGCTGTCCGGCGCGCTGCGGTCCCGCATGGCGACGGCCAACCGCGATTTATCCTCGCTGAGCGATTACGTCTCTCAGGCGGCCAGCAAGGTGGAATTTCTGCTGGATGCCACGTTAGGCTTTATCAGTATTGAACAGAATGGCGTGATGAAGGTGCTGACCGTTGTCAGCTTTATCGGCGTTGCTCCAACCCTGATTGCCGGGGTCTATGGCATGAACTTCAAGGATATTCCGGAACTTAACTGGTCCTTTGGCTATTGGTATTCACTGGGGCTTATGGCGGCCTCCGTCGGCTTGCCGCTGCTGTGGTTCTGGCGCAAAGGTTGGCTTGGAGGCATCAAATGACACATCGCACCCTGTTTTCCCGCCTGCGTGGTTTAGTGCCTGCGGGCGCAGCCTGCCTGCTCAGCCTTGCCGCCAGCCAGACGGGGCACGCTGCCGAGATCAAGACAAACCCTGCTATTACTCAGGCGGGCTATCAGGCGATGTTCAATCAGCTGAGCGCAGAACCGATGCGCTATGGCGGACTGTCTTCCATACACACCCGCCGTATTCTGGTCGGCCTGCATCAGACAGGTCCGGGCACCGTAGCGGGTGAAATGATGCGGCTGGATTCCGCCATGCGTCCTGTGGATGCCGGGCCGGTAAGCGGCACTCTTACGCCCGCCACCTCCGCGCAGCTGAGCCACTGCCACCTGAAAGTCACCTTGTCTGACCGGGATATCCTGCTGGATGGCCCCTGCTCCGCCACGCTGCTCTCCGGTGCGCTGACCTCCCACCCCAGACCGAGCCAGCTCTGGTCTCAGGTGACAAACTTCATCTCGTCCGACACCTCGGTCTCGCAATACTGGCTCAGCCGGGACACATGGCAGGCGGCCATCACACCTGCGCCAGCGCCCTAAGCGCCTGTAAAGTCTGGTTGACGAACCAGACTTGCGGATTTATTCTCCGCCCCCAGAACTGGCTGACTTCACCTGTCCAGTGCTTTCCCTCATGTCAGGATCATCCTGCTATCCGGGCCGCCGTGGCGCACCTCTGCTGTGACACGCCGTGTTTCCGGGCTTTGCGCAAGACTGATCCGGACCTCCCCATTTCTGAACTACTGCCAGTCAGGGCATTCCTAAATGCATCTTGCGGAACTCAAGGCCAAATCTCCGGCCGATCTTCTGGCCTGTGCCGAAGACCTGAATATTGAAAACGCATCATCCCTGCGCAAGCAGGACATGATGTTCGCCATTCTGAAGGCGCTGGCCGATAACGACCAGGCGATCTACGGTGATGGCACACTCGAGATCCTGCATGACGGGTTCGGTTACCTCCGCTCTCCCGAATCAAACTACCTCCCCGGTCCGGATGATATTTATATCTCCCCCGCTCAGGTGCGCCGCTTTGCTCTGCGCACGGGTGATACGGTTGAAGGGCAGATCCGCGCCCCGCGGGATGGCGAACGCTATTTCTCGCTGCTGAAAATCAACAGCATCAATTTTGAAGCGCCTGAAGCCGTCCGGCACCGCATCAATTTTGATAACCTTACCCCGCTCTACCCTGAGCGCCGCCTGCAGATGGAAGTGGAAAGCGCTGCCCCGCCGGTGAGCGAAACCAAGGGCAAGAAGGGCAAAAGCACGCAGGATTTCACACCCCGCGTGATTGATCTGGTCGCCCCCATCGGTATGGGCCAGCGTGCACTGATTGTCGCACCGCCGCGCACCGGTAAGACGGTCATGCTCCAGAGCATTGCCTCCTCCATTTCCGCCAACCACCCGGAATGCTTCCTCATCGTGCTGCTCATTGACGAGCGCCCGGAAGAAGTGACCGACATGGCCCGCTCCGTGCGGGGTGAAGTGATTTCCTCCACCTTTGATGAACCGGCCCACCGCCACGTGCAGGTGACGGAAATGGTGCTGGAAAAAGCCAAGCGTCTGGTGGAACACAAGCGCGATGTGGTCATCCTGCTGGACTCCATCACCCGTCTGGCCCGCGCCTACAACACCGTTGTGCCGTCATCCGGCAAGGTGCTGACCGGTGGTGTGGACGCCAACGCGCTGCAGCGGCCCAAGCGCTTCTTCGGTGCGGCCCGTAACATTGAAGAAGGTGGCTCTCTGACCATTATCGCCACGGCGCTGATTGATACCGGCAGCCGCATGGATGAAGTGATCTTTGAAGAGTTCAAGGGTACGGGTAACTCCGAGCTGATCCTTGACCGTAAACTGGCTGACAAGCGCACCTTCCCCGCGATTGACATCACCAAGAGCGGCACGCGTAAGGAAGAAATGCTGGTGGACCGCGCCACCCTGTCCAAAATGTGGGTGCTGCGCCGTATTCTGGCCCCCATGGGCACGATGGATGCCATGGACTTCCTGCTGGACAAGCTCAAATACAGCAAATCCAACAACGACTTCTTCGAGGCCATGAACAACTAAGTCTCAGGCCCGGGGACCGTTATCAGACCCCGCATTGGCGGCTGCGTTCAGCCTGCCGGTGCGGGGTCTTTTTTCAGGATCGTCAGCACCACGCTGCCATCCTCTTCCGCCTGCTCGGACAGCACGGTATGGCCCAACGCCAGCACGGAGCGGCGGACATTTTTATGGGGTTCCTCGCCCTTCAGCCGCACAGCAAGCAGGCCACCCTGTGCCAGGCCATCCAGCGCCAGACGGGTGCGCACAAACGTCATCGGGCATTTTTCATGCGTGATATCCAGCATGAGCGTCTCAGGATGAGACGAATCCGCAGGCAGGATCTCTGACGGCTCTCTCGTGTTTTTCATGACGCATTCTCCTCAGGGCCACAGCACTGGTGGCAGAAACCATTTGAAATCAGAGCTTAAAAAACCTGTGCGTGTGTGTAAAATTGGACAACCTCTCCCCTTTTCGGCTACCTGATGTTTCATGAATGCAGGTGGTAACAAGCAGGATTTGCGCCCTTGAAATCACAGTCGACAGAATCGCGGATTGCGCAGCTGTGCATCGAACATGGCCTGAAGATGACAGGGCAGCGCCGTGTCATTGCACGCGTTCTGTCGGACGCTGATGACCATCCCGATGTAGAAGAACTCTACCGCCGAGCCTCAGCGCTGGATTCCCGTATTTCCGTGGCCACGGTGTATCGCACCGTTCGGCTTCTGGAAGAAAAGGGGATTCTGGAACGCCGTGACTTTGGTGGCGGACGCGCCCGCTATGAAGCCACCGAACATGGCCGCCATCATTACCATCTGATTGATGTGGATAATGGCAAGGTGATTGAGTTTGAAGACCCGGAGCATGAAGAGCTGATGCGGCGCGTTGCAGAACGGCTGGGGTTTGACTTTGTGTCCATGCGTCTTGAACTGTTTGGCAAAAAGCGCCCGCAGACCCCGCAGGCAGGCAAAACGGCGCAGGCCGCAAAACGCAAAGGAGCAGCCTCATGAGCGCGGATCAACTGCCGGCAGGCTCTCTCTCCACTCTGGATCTGGAACGCAAGGGCTTTCCTGAACTGCGGGGCGGCAACCTGAGTGTGCGCATTGCCACCACCGATGATGAACGCGATGCCGCCCAGGCCCTGCGTTACCGCGTATTCTATGAGGAAATGGGCGCGCACCCGGACGCAGAAACCCTGCGCCTGAAGCGCGATATTGATGAGTTTGATGCCGTAGCCGACCACCTGCTGGTGATTGACCACGCCATTGCCTCCGATGCGCGCGGCGTGGTGGGCACCTACCGCCTCGTGCAGGGTGATGCCGCTGCAAAAATTGGCCGTTTCTACTCCGCCAGCGAATACGATATTTCCCCTCTGACGGAATTTCCGGGGCGTTTGCTGGAAGTCGGCCGCTCCTGCGTGGACAAGAACTATCGGGGCCGGGCCGCCATGCAGCTGTTGTGGCGCGGCATTGCGTCCTACATTTTCCTGCATCGCATTGACGTCCTGTTCGGCTGCGCCAGCCTGCCGGGCACCAACCCGGATGCCATTGCGAACGAGCTGACCTATCTCTATCACAACCATCTGGCCCCCCCGGCCCTGCGAGTGAAGGCCCTGCCGGAACGGCGCGTGGACATGCTGCGGGTGGACCCACATTCCATCGACTTCCGCAAAAGTCTGGCGCGCCTGCCGCCGCTCATCAAAGGCTATCTGCGCCTTGGCGGTTATGTGGGTGATGGCGCAGTGATTGATCCCCAGTTCAACACGACAGACGTTGCGGTGCTGGTGAAAAGTGAACTGCTGGCAGACAAATATTATCGCCACTATGAACGCCGCCTGCGCGATGCGCTCGACTGAGCGGCACTGTCAGGCTGACCCGGCGTTTCCCGCACCGTGCTGAGCCGTCTGGCGTTCTGGCGCAGGCCTCCATCACCTGCGTGTGACGAAGCACGGGCAGAGCGCCGAAAAAACCGGGCAGCAGGATGGCGTCAGGCTCGCCTGATGCTGGGTATGGGTGTGCTCTCAGCACTTGCCCTGCCACCTGTTCATTTTCTACCCATTCTGCTCATCACCTTTCCCGCTCTTGGCCGGGTGCTGAATCGGGCTCCGAGTTGGAAAAATGCTGCCTGGGCCGGTGCGCTGTTCGGGTTTGGCTTCTATGCCGCCAACCTGTATTGGCTGGTTAATGCTGTGATGATCCGGGCAGAAGAGTTCTGGTGGTTTGTGCCATTCCCCTCTCTGGGCTGCGCGCTGATTCTGGCCCCAATGGTCGCTGCTCCGGCGGCGCTATGCCGGCTAGCCCCGGCTGGCCCCCGTCGCATTCTGGCCTTCGCGGCCAGCTGGACCCTGTTTGATATGGGGCGCGTCTTCCTGTTCAGCGGGTTTACGTGGAATCCGCTCGGCAGCAGTCTGGCAATCCCCGGCGTGGTGGGCGATGTGCTGATTCAGCCCGCCGCGTGGATTGGCGTGGATGGCCTGACCTTTTTTGTGGTTCTGGGCGCATTGTTTGGCGGCGAAGCGTTGCAGGATGCCTTCCGGGCTCGCGCCGATCGCCCCTGCCAGCTTTTCCCACGCCACGCCGACCGTATCCGGGTCGCAGCGAGCGCAGTCCTTGTCATCAGCATCAGCGTGACAGCCAGTATGGTGCGGCTCAAAACAGTGCATCCGACGGGAGAGCAAGGCCCGATTGCTGTGCTGGTACAGGGCAATGTGCCTGAGACGGAAAAAGTCGGTCATCTTAACCCGCGCGATATTTTCATGCGCTACCTGCATCTGACGGCAGATGGCATACTTCAAGCCCGCGACCAGCGCCCCCATCCTGCTTTCCCGGACACCATTACCCGTCCGATCGTCTTTTTGTGGCCGGAAACCTCCTTCCCCGGTTCCATGTTGTTGCAGGACAGCCCGCGCGCCCGCCAGATTATTATGGAATGGGCACCGGGCGCGGATGCCGGATTAATTGGCGCTCTGCGCGTGGATGAAAATGGCCGTTACCGGAACTCAGTTCTGGCACTCGCGCCGAACGGCGATATTGCTGCCGTTTATGACAAAGCCCGACTGGTACCATTTGGCGAATACCAGCCCCCCTTCATCCCACTGCAAATTGTCCCCCAAGGTGGCATGGCGGCCGGTCCGGGCGCTCAGACCTGGCATCTGCCGGGCATTCCGCCTGTGGGACCGCTGGTCTGTTATGAGGTAATTTTCTCAGGCCTGACGGTAGACGAACATGACCGCCCCCGCTGGCTGGCCAATGTAACAAATGATGGCTGGTTTGGAGACAGCGCAGGTCCTCGCCAGCATCTTTCATCCGTCAGGCTGCGCGCTGTGGAAGAAGGGCTTCCCATCGCCCGCGCCGCCAATACCGGTATTTCCATTGCCTATGATGGTTTTGGGCATGAACTCACGCGCCTTGGCTGGGGAAAAACCGGCACCCTGGTTGTGCCCCTTCCTGCGGCGCTGCCTGCGCCCCTGTTCGCCCAGTATGGGCGCAGCCTTCCTGCCCTCCTGAGCCTCGCTGTTTTTCTGCTTGCAGTGGTTCGTCCAGGACGGAAGCGATGAATATAATTGAGATAAAATAAATATTTCTTTGCCGTTAAGATAATTTTTAGACAAAATTTCTTTTGCAGTATGCCTTAATCAGCTAATTAGGCGCGGAAACCCTTTTAATAACAATAAATTAATGATTGATATTTTCAAACATATAGGTAGTTATTACTGTTCTAATATTTTGTATTATTCAGTATGGGCAAGATATTTTTCAAACCTGACAATAGTCATGTGAGCAGCCCTGCAAACTTTAATAAATGGTTTATAAACAGTTACCATCTGGTTTATAAATTACTCTCCTTTCTTCGGTGAGAAATTGCGTGACAGAAACAACCTCTCCTTTCCCTGCCCCAAAGGCCTCTATCCCCCGGGCAGGTTTGGTTGACATGCATGTCGGGCGTCGTATCCGCCTGCGACGCACGCTGTTGGGAATGTCTCAGGAAAAACTGGGGGAGGCTCTCGGCATTACGTTCCAGCAGGTGCAGAAATATGAACGTGGTGCCAATCGTGTCGGGGCATCGCGTCTTTACGATCTGGCCTCCGCGCTGGACGTGCCGATCAGCTTTTTCTTTGATGATATGCCTGCGTCTGGTCAGACCTCGGGTCCTCAGCCCCCACCCACTTTCCACGGCGGCCTGTCACAAAACCGGAAGCCTTTTGAAACCCCGTTTCAGACCGGGACTGCGTCTGTTTTTTCGGATCAGGAAGCCTCTCTGTTTTCCCGCAAGGAAACCATTGAACTGATCCGCGCCTATTACCGCATCCCCGACGCCGTCGTCCGTAAACGCGTGCTGGAACTGGTGCGCTCCATGGCGCCTGCAACCGAGCCAACGTCCTAAATAAAAAAAAGGGCGACCGAAGCCGCCCCCTTTTTGGTCTTTTTGTTGGGTTTGCCTCAGAAATCCTGATCGCCGCCCCAATCACCACCGCCCGCGTCGCCACCAGCATCACCGCCCCAGTCATTGCTTCCGGCATCAAAGCCCTGATCAGCAGACGTTCCGGCTCCGGCAAACGGGTCTGCGCCCGCACCATCCCCATAATTG
Source organism: Acetobacter sp. P5B1 (assembly GCF_018811985.1). NCBI lineage: Bacteria > Pseudomonadati > Pseudomonadota > Alphaproteobacteria > Acetobacterales > Acetobacteraceae > Acetobacter > Acetobacter sp. P5B1. The sequence continues at coordinate 218,737 of NZ_JACRVS010000007.1, forward strand.
TTGTTGATAACGGTCTCGCTCGGCTGACCTGCGCCCCATCCGCCATCAGCCCCGGCACCATGATGGCCACTGAACAGATCTGTCAGCGCGTTGGCTGCCAGCATGCCCCCGGCAACACCCGTCGCGGTTGAAAGAGCGGACCCCAGAAAGCCCGAGCCACTGCGGAACATGCCCGGCTGCGCCCCATAAGGCAGCGGCTGCGGCTGGTACTGCGGCGGCATGGCAGCAGGGCGACCGCCCCAGCCCGGAGGTGCAGACTGTTGCGGCTGAGCCTGCGGCCCACGCTGACCGCCGCCAAACAGGCCGCCCAGAAAACCACCGCCGCCAGCCGGTTTCTGCTGGGCCTGAGACTGAGCCTGCTGCAACGCCTGCTGAGCTTGCTGCAACTGGAACTGAAGCTGCTGAATACGGTTCTGCGCTTCAACCAGCGCCATTTCCTGCACCACAGCCATCTGCGTAATACGATAGCGGGCTTCCGGATATTGCTGAAATTCCTGCGCCAGGAATTTATCCGCATCCGGGTCTATCGGCGGCAGATTGGGCTTCGTGCTGGGCACGCTTCCAAAACCGGACTGGGACGCACCGCCCACTCTGGCTACAAATTTCGCAATGAGGTCGCGTTCCTCGTTGGTCATCGTCTCTTTTCCCTGCCTGCGGCATGTGCTGCCAGCCTGATGCACTGGTTTGCATAAGATAGCACTAGTCTGGCTAAGATGTGGCGAGGCGGCAAGAGCGTTGCAAGAGGAGAGCTGCAGGGAGTTGCATGCCTTCTCTTCCTGAATGCGCAGCGCCCCTGTATGGTGTGCCCCGCCGTGCGCGCTCTGCGCACACCCTGATTGTCATACTGCGGAGTTTCACCCTGACCATGGACCCGGCGTCTCCCCGCCCTACCGAGCGGCCTCTTTCTTTTCAGGACCTGATCCTGACCCTTCACCAGTTCTGGTCAAAGCAGGGGTGCGCCATTCTCCAGCCCTATGACCAGGAAATTGGCGCGGGCACGCTTTCCCCCCACACCACCCTTCGGGCTCTGGGCAGCACACCGTGGAAGGCTGCCTATGTGCAGCCTTGCCGCCGCCCATCCGATGGTCGCTACGGGGAAAACCCCAATCGGCTCCAGCATTATTACCAGTATCAGGTGCTGCTGAAGCCCACGCCGGAAGAAAGCCAGAAACTCCTGCTGGACAGCTACCGCGCCATCGGGATTGACCCGGACCGGCACGACATCCGCTTTGTGGAAGATGACTGGGAAAACCCGACCATCGGCGCATGGGGGCTAGGCTGGGAAGTGTGGTGTGACGGGATGGAAGTCACCCAGTTTACCTACTTCCAGCAGGTAGGCGGTATTCCGGTGGTACTGCCTTCCACGGAACTGACCTACGGGCTGGAACGTCTGGCCATGTATGTGCAGGGCGTCGAGAACGTCTATGACCTCGATTACAACGGGACCGGCCTGTCCTACGGCGATGTCTTCCTGCGTGCCGAGCAGGACTATTCCCGCCATAACTTTGAGCTGGCGGATACGGAACTGCTGTTCCGCCATTTTGCCGATGCAGAAAAAGAAAGTGCGGCCCTGGCGGAAGCCGGTGTAGCGCAGCCGGCCTATGACCAGTGCCTGAAGGCCAGCCATCTGTTCAACCTGCTGGATGCGCGCGGCGTGATCAGCGTGAGCGAGCGCGCCGCCTATATTGGCCGTGTGCGGACACTGGCAAAACTGTGCTGTGAGACCTGGCTGGCTGGCGAGGACAAATAAGATCATGCCCGAACTGCTGATAGAACTTTTTTCAGAAGAAATTCCCGCCCGCATGCAGCAACAGGCGGGGGAGCATCTGCTGCGCCTGCTGTCTGAAGCATTGGCCCCGCTGAACCCGAAAGACGCTGTGGCCTATACCGGCCCGCGCCGTATTGCGGCCTCCTGCACGCTGGACGCCAACGTGCCCGGCCGCACAGTGTCTGAACGCGGACCGCGTGAAAGTGCGCCGGAAAAGGCCCTGCAAGGCTTCACCCGCAAACACGGGGTGACGCAGGATGTCCTGACCCTGCAAAACGGCTTCTGGGTGCTGGAGCGGGAAGAACCCGCCATCAGCGCCAAAGAGCATATTGCTGCCATCATGCCGGATCTGCTGCGCCGCTTCCCATGGCCGAAATCCATGCGCTGGGGCCAGGGCAGCGCCTTTACATGGGTGCGCCCACTGCGTCGCATTCTGTGCATTCTGGATGGTGAGACTGTGCCGTTCTCTCTCGCGCAGGGTGACGATAACGGCCACAACCTCCAGTCTGGCAACCAGACGGAAGGCCATCGCTTCCTCTCCCCCGGTGCTGTGACTGTCAGCAGCGCTGCGGAATGGCAGGACACACTCAAGGCCCGCCATGTGCAGGTGCATGCAGCAGACCGTCGGGAAACCATCGTTACAGGCCTGACGGCCCTTGCCTCATCAGAAGGTCTGGCCCTTGTGCCGGATTCCGGGCTGGTGGATGAAGTCGCCGGTCTGGTGGAATGGCCAGTGCCGTTCCTTGGCCGGATTGATGAGAAATACATGGATCTGCCTGCCGAGGTGATGCAGGTCTCCATGCGCGTCAACCAGCGCTATTTTGCCCTGCGCAATGGTGATGGGTCCGCCGCCCCGCGCTTTGCCTTTGTGGCCAATATTGTCCCCGCAGATGACGGCACGCTGATTGTGACCGGCAATGAGCGCGTGCTGCATGCCCGTTTTGCGGATGCGCGCCACTTCTGGGATCTGGACCGCAAGCAGACCCTCGCCTCTCGCCTGAGCGCGCTGGACGCCATCACCTTCCACGCCAAACTTGGCAGTCAGGGTGACCGCACGCGCCGTATGGTGCGTCTGGCCGGGCTGATTGCCCCGATGGTTGGAGCCTCCAAAGCGGACTGTGAACGCGCCGCCGAACTCAGCAAAACGGACCTGACCACCGGCATGGTCGGGGAATTCCCGGAACTGCAGGGTGTGATGGGTGGCTACTACGCGCAGCATGACGGCGAAACACCTGCTGTCTGTCAGGCCATTAGCGAGCAGTATATGCCGCGCGGCCCCGGCGATACGGTGCCGACTGCTCCGGTTTCTGTCGTGCTGGGTCTGGCAGACCGGTTTGACATGCTGGCCGCGTTCTTTGCCGCGGGTGAAAAACCGTCCGGCTCGGGCGACCCCTTCGGTCTGCGCCGTGCAGCTCTGGGCATTATCCGCCTGATCCGTGAAAACGGTCTGCGTCTGGATCTGGTCAAGCTGTTCCTGCTGGCTGCGGAAGCACTGCCGGAATCCCTGCGCGATGCGCCGGATCTGGCTCTGCTGCCGCAGTTTATGGCTGAGCGCTTGCGTGTTCAGCTCCGCTCGGAAGGCGCACGGTATGACTGCCTTGCCGCTATTTCCACCGGCAATACCGATACGGACATCACCCGCCTTCTGGCCCGCGCACAGGCGCTGGAAACCATGCTGGAAACGGAAGACGGCAAGAACCTGCTGGCCGCCACCCGTCGCGCTGCCAATATCCTGCGGATTGAAGACCGCAAGGATGGTCCGCATGAAGGCGCGCCGGACCCGGCCCTGTTTGCCCAGCCGGAAGAACAGGCACTGGCCGCCACGCTGGACCGGGTTGAACCGGCTGTGGAAAAGGCGTTTGCAGAAGAACGCTTTACCGACGCCATGCGGGAAGCAGCCAGCCTCCGCGCACCGCTCGACAAATTCTTTGAAGACGTCACCGTTAACGCGCCGGACGCTCCGCTGCGCCTCAACCGCCTGCGGTTGCTCTCACGTCTGGTGCGGATGATGCGTCTGATTGCGGATTTCAGCCAGATTGAAGGCTAAGCGACCTTCCTTTTGAAGGAACGCTGAACAGAGAAAGAGAGACGTGACGGTTTGCCGCGTCTCTCTTTTTTTATGAGCTATCGGGACTTTTTCTCTCCCTAGCTTCATGCACCATCGAGATTTTATCGCTCGAATGGCTGCGCCCAGGAAACTTTTTAGCGCAGCCTCAACTCAGCCGGGTGCCATTGGGCACAGGCCTTTCCAGACCCGCCAGCACGACGCCCTCTTCCGTTTCAAACCCTGACAGCAGGAACTGGGAACGAAACGGGCCGATCTGCTTTTCCGGAAAATTGATAATCCCGATAATTTGCCGTCCGATAAGCATTTCGGGCGTGTAGAGGCGTGTCACCTGTGCGCTGGTTTTACGCTCCCCATAGGGCCCAAAATCTACCCAGATTTTATAGGCAGGCTTCCGCGCTTCCGGAAACGGCTCTGCACGGAGGATCGTCCCCGCCACAATCATCACCTTTTCAAAATCTGACCAGCCAATCTGTTCCATAAGGTCCTCTTTTGCGCCTGAACGCCTGAGCTTTTTTAACGGTCCCATTAAAGGCAGGCCCATAAAAAAAGCGTGTAGCCTGAAGAGACCACACGCTTTCCTATTTTTAATCAGCCTCGAAGGCCCTTGGGGACAAACCCCTCATCACTATGTGGGTGTGCGACCAAAGAAGAAGCTGACCACCAGCAGCACCACAAAAATAAACAGCAGAATTTTAGCAACACCAGCAAAGCTGGAGGCGGCGCCACCAAACCCGAACAGGGAGGCAATCAACGCCAATATCAGAAAGGTCAGAACCCACCGTAAAATAGCCATCTCGTCTCTCCTTAAGAACTCCGCAGTTGCTCCGGAAGAGCACTCCGGCTTTGCGCTTCCCCCAATCCAACGCAGGGATGCTCAAAAAGTTCTCTCGGTTCAGAAACGAGACGAAGCAGACATAAACCTGATGCTATCCGACAACCCGGAGCACAGCATCAGGCTTGAGGCGCATTCAAACGGACCTGTTAGTGGCCTTCAGACCCCGGAATAATATCATACCCGGCACTGCCCGGAGCAGGACCCGGCGGGGGCGCATTCCCTACCGCAACCCCAACCATCTGGTTGGAAGCCGGACCGATTTCCCGTGCGTCGATGGCCACACCCAGTTCCCCGCTGCTACCCGTGCCCACGGCATAAAGCGTCTGACCCGGTTTGAGCCATGCAGCCAGACGCGTGGCCTCACGCGGGGGGAGATAAATCACGGAATGATCTTTCAGCACCGCGCCGTTCAGCTGGCCATCCAGATCATAGAGTGGCATCCAGACCTCGCCATGCAGCACCAGATCGGGGCCTGCAATCATCTCGGTAGACTGGCGAGGCATGGCAATAAAGGTGTCCTGCATGCCCCGGCCACGCGGGCTGGTGAGGCCAAAAGCGCGGATAATAGGCAACGTGCGGCCCTTCAGGCCACGGATATCGACGGTATCACCGGGTTTGATCAGACCGGCCAGCGTATGACCCTGATCCGGAGAGATGAACACCTGCGTGCCATCATGCAGAATGAACCCGACCACACTCCCGTGGGAGGACGGCAGAAACTGCGACACCTGCCCACTAAAATGCGGCAGGCCTGAGAGGTCATAAACCCCGTCAGCTTCTTTTTCCGTCGCCGTCTGGTGAGAAGCGAAGTTTGCCGCATTCTGCTGCCCGGCGGGTGCCTTATGGGCAGGAGCCGCAACGGCTACAGAAGAAGCCAGAAGGAAAGCTGGAAGGGAGAACAGATGGCGCATGGATCAACCGACTAGAGAAGTCTGGCCTGAGGCTTTACGGACCTCAGGCCAGAATAAGGAAGACTGTGCGCCATTGTTCGTCAGGAACGCGCGTCCGGCAAGAGCCGGAAAAGCGTGTCAGTGGCGGAAATGACGCATACCAGTAAAGACCATGGCAATACCCGCAGCATCCGCCGCAGCAATCACCTCATCATCCCGGATGGAACCACCCGGCTGAATCACAGCGGTCGCCCCTGCGGCCACAATGGTTTCCAGCCCGTCTGCAAACGGGAAGAACGCGTCAGACGCGGCCACAGAACCCTGCGTGAGCGGTGCATCCAGCCCGGCAGCCTTGGCGGCTTCCCCGCTTTTGCTGGCGGCGATACGTGCGGAATCAACCCGGCTCATCTGGCCGGCGCCAATCCCCACCGTGGCATCGTTTTTAGCATAGACAATGGCGTTGGACTTCACGTGCTTGGCCACACGGAAGGCAAAGATCAGGTCTTCCATTTCCTGCGCGGACGGAGCGCGTTTGGTCACCACACGCAGGGACTCGGGTTTGATCTGCCCGTTATCACGCGTCTGCGCCAGAAAACCACCGGCCACAGACCGCACAACCACACCAGAGGCTGCGGCATCCGGCAGACCGCCCGTCAGCAACAGGCGCAGGTTTTTCTTGCGGGCCAGAATGGTTTTGGCCTCTTCATCCGCATCCGGAGCGACGATGACTTCGGTGAAAATACCAGCGATTTTGGTCGCCGTTTCCGCGTCCAGCGTGCGATTAAGGGCCACAATACCACCAAAGGCCGACACAGGGTCACAGCGCAGCGCATTGTCCCAGCAGGCAGACAGCGTGTCACCCACAGCTACACCGCACGGGTTGGCGTGTTTGACAATGACCACAGCCGGACGGTCAAACTCGGCCACAGCTTCAAACGCCGCATCGGTATCGTTGATATTGTTGTAGGACAAAGCCTTGCCCTGCACCTGAACAGCCGTCGCGACACCGGGGCGGGTGCTGCCATCTTTGTAGAAAGCAGCCTGCTGATGCGGATTTTCACCATAACGCAACACTTCCGCCCGCTGGCCAGCCAGCACAAAGCGTTCCGGCAGCGTGTCCTGCGCCTGTGCGGCAAACCATGCTGCAATGGCGGCATCATAAGCGGCGGTACGGGCATAAGCGGCGCCTGCATAGGCACGGCGCTGTTCAAGCGTGCTGCCACCCTGCCCCAAAGCCTCAATCAGCCCGGCATACTGCGCGGTGTCAGTCAGCACCACCACGTGACCGTGGTTCTTGGCTGCGGCGCGAATCAGCGCGGGGCCGCCAATATCGATATTTTCAATGCAGTCTTCAGCGCCAGCGCCGGAGGCAACCGTTTTTTCAAACGGGTAGAGATTGACCGCGACCAGATCGATCGGAGCAATCTTGTGCTCTTCCATCTGAGCGACATGAGCTGGCAGATCGCGCCGCCCAAGAATACCGCCGTGGATCTGCGGCACGAGCGTTTTCACGCGGCCATCCAGAATTTCCGGGAACCCGGTGTGATCAGACACCTCGGTGACGGGAAGACCAGCTTCACGCAGAGCGCGGGCAGAGCCACCTGTGGAAAGGATTTCCGCACCGTGCGCAACCAGCGCGCGACCGAGGTCAAGAAGCCCCGTTTTGTCGGAAACAGAAATTAACGCGCGGCGCACGGGTTGCGTCGTCTGGCTCATGGTCGGACCTTTCGCACGGCTAAACCTGATTTCAAAGCGGCTCATTAGCTAACAAGCCGCCCAAGAGCAACCTTATGCGCCCCGGAAAAGGTCTTAACGGCGCGTAAAGGTCCAGTAGAGCGGCTGACGACCTGCTGCGATGGCTTTCGCTTCGTAACGGGTGGGGAACCAGCCTTCCGGCCGCTCAGAAACGGGCGGCGGGGCTTCAAAAAACGGTTGTGCCGCCATGACTTCTTCAACCCATGCCTGATAGGTCGGATCATCACTCGCTACGCGCCACACAGCACCGGGCTTGAGCACACGGGCCACAAGGCTTACATTTTCCGGATGCATGAAGCGCCGCTTGGCATGACGGGCCTTGGGCCATGGGTCCGGAAACATCAGGAACAGCCGATCCACGGAGGCATCCGGCAGCGCACGCAACAGCACGCGGGCATCATCATCCCACAGACGCAGCATGTCTGGGATGGTGGACGTTGCCTCCTCTCCAACCGGCACAAAGCGGGTCAGCAGGGAGCACAGGCCGTTATCAAAAACTTCAGAGGCAATATAGCCAACATCGGGGTGGGCATTATGCTGCCCGACCACATGTTCCCCGCCACCAAATCCGACTTCAAACCAGATTTGCTGAGGCGGACGGCCAAAGGCTGTGGCCGGGTCCGCTGCGCGATCCAGCGGAAAGCGCAGGCGGGGCAGCGCCTCATCTAGAAGACGTTGCTGACGGGGACGCAGCGAATGGCCGCGCGGTCGCCCATAAAGTCGTTCGGGCGACGGCTTAACGTCCGGTGCGCGTACTTCCTCCGTCATCGCGTCGTCAGACCTTAGCGGTTGAAGGCGCCACGCAGGGCATCCACCAGATCGGTGCGCTCCCACGTAAAGTCATCACGCGCATCATCCGGCGTACGGCCGAAGTGACCATAAGCAGATGTCTGGGCGTAAATCGGGCGGTTCAGACGCAGGTGCTTACGGATACCACGCGGGGAGAGATCCATGACCTCACGCAGCACGGAACCCAGACGGGCTTCGTCCACATCCTTGCCGGTGCCATCCAGATCCACATACACGGACAGCGGATGAGACACGCCAATGGCGTAAGAAACCTGAAGCGTGCAACGCTCTGCCAGACCAGCAGCCACAACATTCTTGGCCAGATAGCGGCAGGCATAGGCTGCGGAGCGGTCAACCTTTGTGGGGTCCTTACCGGAGAATGCACCGCCGCCATGAGGCGCTGCACCACCGTAGGTGTCCACAATGATCTTACGACCCGTCAGACCGCAGTCACCATCCGGACCGCCGATGACGAAGATACCGGTCGGGTTGACGTAGAACTCGTCTTCCGGCGGCATCCAGCCTTCTGGCAGCACGTTGCGCACAATATCACCCAGTTCTTCACGCAGCTTCTGCTGGCTTACGCCTTCATCATGCTGGGTGGAGATCACCACGGACGTGGCGCCAACGGGGCGACCTTTGGAATAGCGCAGTGTGACCTGGCTTTTGGCATCCGGCTGCAGGCCGGCTGCACGCGGGTCACCCGCACGGCGCAGATCACGAATTTCGTGCAGAATGCGGTGTGCATAATAAATGGTGGCCGGCATCAGAGTGTCGGTCTCGGTGGACGCATGGCCGAACATGATGCCCTGGTCGCCAGCGCCTTCATCTTTCTCGCCAGCGCTGTCCACGCCCACTGCAATATCAGCAGACTGAGCGTGCAGGTAGTTCGCCGCGTCCGCTGTACGCCAGGAGAACCCTTCCTGATCGTAACCAATGTCCTTCACCGCATCGCGCGCTGCCTGAATCAGGCTGTCGGATGTGATGGAAGAAGGGCCGCGAACCTCGCCAGCCAGGATGATCCGGTTTGTGGTCACCATGGTTTCACAGGCCACGCGGGCTTCCGGGTCCGCTGCAAGATAAGCATCCAGAACAGTATCGCTGATCCGGTCCGCAACCTTGTCGGGATGACCTTCGGAAACAGATTCCGAAGTGAACAGGAAATCGCCGTCTTTACGCATGATGGTGCCGTCTGCCCCACGCACTAGTGAATTAGGAATTGTGACCGCCACCTTTAAGAAAAGGCGACGGGATCGTGTGGCGGAATAGTGGCCAATGGTCAAGTGTATTGCGGCTATGCAGCCATCAGGACCATATTCCTGCTGGCTTGCAGCGGGCATTTTTCCAGTATCTGCCAGCCCTTATTCTGCGGCGCAGACCGCAGAATTCAGCCCTTTAGAAGCGGATAAAAGAAAATATCACGATAGGAAATGTGAATAAAGTCAGGTCTTAAAAAAAGTGCAATGCCTTTAGCAAGGCGGCAGACCGAGCACCTCTTCCATCCCATAATATCCAGCCGGACGGTCCTGCACCCAGAGAGCTGCCCGCACCGCACCGGTGGCAAACACCCGCCGATCAAACGCCCGATGGGTCAGGGTAATCTGCTCATCCGCAGAGGTAAACAGAACCTCATGCTCTCCCACAATCTGCCCGCCGCGAAGCGCTGCAAACCCAATGGCGCCCGGCTTGCGCGGGCCGGTATGGCCGTCACGCCCGCTCTCCTTCACATCGGTCAGCGCCACGCCACGGCCTTTTGCCACGGCCTCACCAATGGCCAGCGCGGTGCCGGACGGCGCATCGACTTTCTGCCGGTGATGCATTTCCACAATCTCGGCATCATAAGACTCGGCAGGGAGCGCCTGCCCCATCATCTGCGCCAGACGACGCACCAGCGTGACGCCAGCAGAGAAATTGGCTGCATGCACAACCCCGATGGTCTCCGCTGCCTTCAGGACAGCCGCCTGTTGCGCCTCGGAAAGCCCGGTCGTGCCCAGCACCCACGCCGTATCGTGGTCCGCCAGAGCCTGCGCATGCGGGATAGCGGTGTCTGCATGGGTGAAGTCAATCACCACATCACTCACTGCTGCCAAACCGGCCATGTCCGTAAACAGAGCAAGCCCGCCCGGCAGGCCGGTCGCTTTCGCTTTATCGCGCACAGTGCCGCCTGCCAGCACAGCACCCGCAGCCTGTACCTCTTCCACCAGCAAACGACCTACGCGCCCGGTAATGCCAGCAATGCCGATACGCAGCCCTTGATCTGTCATGCCGGATCAGCCCTTATTTTCGAAAAAATCCCGAACGCGTGCAAAGAAGCCCGTATGTTCGGGGCTACCCTTCACGTTCTCACCGGCTTCTTTTTCAAACTCTTCCAGCAGCTCTTTCTGGCGTTTGTTCAGATGCTGCGGCGTTTCCACCGTCACCTGAATATACATATCGCCACGCGCGCTGGAGCGCAGAACGGAGAAGCCTTTGCCGCGCAGGCGGAAATGCGCGCCGGTCTGCGTGCCTGCCGGGATTTTCACCTTAGCGCGGTTGCCATCAATCACCGGCACTTCAATTTCTGTGCCCAGAGCAGCCTGCCCCATACGGAGCGGCACGCGGCAATAAACGTTGGCACCGTCACGCTGGAAAATCCCATGTTCTGAAACAGAAACATGCACATACAGATCACCCGCAGGCACACCCTGCCCACCAGACTCGCCCTCACCCGTAATGCGGATACGCGTGCCGTCTTCCACACCGGCAGGGATCTGCACAGCAAGGGTCCGTTCTTTTTCGACCGTCCCTTCCCCATGGCAGACCTTACAGGGGTCTTTCACAACGCGTCCGGCCCCGTGGCAGGTCGGGCAAGGCCGTTCCACCATAAAGAAGCCCTGCTGCGCCCGCACCTTGCCCGCGCCATGGCAGCTCGGGCAGGTTTCCACACCCGCTTCCCCGGCGTTGGACCCGGTGCCATGGCAGGACTCACACGCCACGCGTGTGATGATTTTTACGTCTTTTTTCACGCCGGAGAAGGCTTCTTCCAGCGTGATTTCAACATGAGTCTGGATGTCATTACCCGTACGGGCACGACCACCGCCACGGCGGCCACCCATCATGTCGCCAAACATCTGCTCGAAGATGTCGCCCAGACCACCACCGCCACCAAAGCCGTTGAAGTCAAAGCCGCCGGGGCCACCGCCACCGCCGTTTTCAAAGGCTGCATGACCAAAACGGTCATAAGCTGCGCGCTTCTGCTCATCTTTCAGGACGTCATACGCCTGATTGATTTCCTTGAACTTTGCTTCGGCAGCTTCATCCCCGGGGTTGCGGTCGGGGTGATATTTCATGGCCAGTTTACGATAAGCCTTCTTGAGTTCATCGGATGAAACCGTCCGGCTAACTTCAAGAATTTCGTAATAATCAATCTTGGTGGCCATGGAAGTCCTCTTGCAGGAAACTGCCTTTTACAAAAGCGCAGCAGATGTCTGAAAATGACAAACGGCGTCCGCCTTCCAGGAAGCGCGGACGCCGGAGAAAAAAGCCGTTACCACCCTGCATTAAGCAAGGTGGCAGCGGGTTAAAGCGTCCGATCAGGACTTTTTGTCGTTCACGTCTTCAAAGTCCGCATCGACGATTTTTTCGTCGTTCGGCTTGGCACCAGCAGCACCGGCTTCACCTTCCGGAGCGCCTTCACCAGCCTGACCAGCCTTATAGACGGCTTCGCCCACCTTCATGGCAGCCTGCGTCAGACGGTCGCTAGCCGTCTTGATGGCTTCGGCATCGGTGCCTTCCAGGGCGGTTTTGACAGCGGCAATCGCGCTTTCAGCTTCCGTCTTGTCAGCAGCCGGAACCTTGTCGCCAGCTTCAGTCAGAGACTTTTCAACCTGATGCACGAGGCTTTCTGCGTTATTCCGCACTTCAACCTGTTCGCGCTTGGCTTTATCGGCTTCAGCATTCGCTTCAGCGTCTTTCACCATCTTGTCGATGTCGCTGTCGGACAGACCACCAGAGGCCTGGATCTTGATCTGCTGTTCCTTACCGGTCGCCTTATCCTTAGCGGACACGGACACAATGCCGTTGGCGTCGATATCGAACGTCACTTCAATCTGCGGCACACCACGCGGAGCCGGGGCAATACCCGTCAGGTCGAAGTTCCCCAGCAGCTTGTTATCAGCTGCCATTTCACGTTCGCCCTGATAGACCTTAATGGTCACAGCGTTCTGGTTGTCTTCCGCCGTGGAGAAGGTCTGGCTCTTCTTGGTCGGGATCGTCGTGTTCCGGTCGATCAGACGGGTGAAGACACCACCCAGCGTTTCGATACCCAGAGACAGCGGCGTTACGTCCAGAAGCAGAACGTCTTTCACGTCACCCTTCAGAACGGCACCCTGAATAGCAGCACCAATGGCGACCACTTCATCCGGGTTCACGTTACGGGCCGGGTCTTTACCGAAGAACTGCTTAACAGCTTCGATCACCTTCGGCATACGGGTCATACCACCAACGAGGATAACTTCATCCACTTCGGAAGCAGACACGCCAGCGTCTTTCAGAGCGGCCTTACAGGGTTCCAGCGTGCGCTGGATCAGGTCATCAACAAGGCTTTCCAGCTTAGCGCGGGTCAGCTTCAGCACCAGATGCTTCGGACCGGAAGCGTCTGCGGTGATGAACGGCAGGTTGATTTCCGTTTCCTTGGAGGAAGACAGCTCGATCTTCGCTTTTTCAGCAGCTTCCTTCAGGCGCTGCAGAGCCAGCTTATCAGACCGCAGGTCGATGCCCTGCTCACGTTTGAACTCGTCAGCCAAGTAGCCGATGATGCGGTTATCGAAGTCTTCACCACCAAGGAACGTATCACCGTTCGTGGATTTCACTTCGATCACGCCGTCAGAAATTTCCAGAACGGAAACGTCGAACGTGCCGCCACCAAGGTCATACACAGCCACCGTGCCGCCGCTTTTCTTTTCCATGCCATAGGCAAGGGCAGCAGCCGTCGGTTCGTTGATGATACGCAGGACTTCAAGACCAGCGATACGACCGGCGTCTTTGGTAGCCTGACGCTGGGCATCGTTAAAGTAAGCCGGAACCGTAATAACGGCCTGCGTCACTTTTTCCCCGAGGTAAGCCTCAGCGGTTTCTTTCATCTTGCCGAGCACGAAAGCGGAAATCTGGGAGGGGGCATATCCTTTGCCGCGCGCCTCGACCCACGCATCGCCGTTGTCACCTTTGACAATGGCGTAGGGGACCATTTCCTTGTCTTTCTGCACGGTCGGATCATCATACCGGCGACCGATCAGACGCTTGACCGCGTAGAGTGTGTTCGTCGGGTTGGTAACAGCCTGACGTTTAGCCGCCTGCCCGACCAGCATTTCACCGCCTTCGGTGAAAGCGACCATGGACGGGGTGGTGCGAGCGCCTTCGCTGTTTTCAATAACGCGGTTTTCATTGCCTTCACGCACTGCAACGCAGGAGTTGGTCGTGCCGAGGTCAATACCAATAACTTTACTCATGTCTGCTCCTTTAAGCGACCCGGTCTGGCCCGAAGCACCGGACGGGGTCCTATCTCTTCCGGCCTGCTTTCACGCTGAAAACCGGCCATGAATGTTAAGTCTGATGTATGGTGCCCCAAAACCTCTTTCAAGGTCCAGACACCGGGCGGGAAACAATTTTTTCCATCTCCTGCCCGGTATGCGGGGCACTCTCGGCCGGATTTATTCTCCGGCCTTAGCCACCACCACCATAGCCGGCTTCAGCAGGCGGCCATGCAGCGTCCATGTCGGGGTCCAGGCCTGCATGACCGTTCCCGGTGCATGCTCAGCGCTAGGCTGTTCCGCCATAGCCTGATGCAGGTTGGCGTCAAACGCCTTGCCGGACGGGTCATCACACTTGATGCCATGCCGTTCCAGAATGGAGATAAAGGACCGTTCGGTGCTTTCAATCCCCTCACGCATTTTGGTGATGACCGTATCTTCACCTTCCTGCGCAGGCGGCAGGCTGGACAGCGCGCGACGCATGTTTTCAGCCGCTTCCACCACATCCCGTGCAAATTTCTGCACAGCATACTGGCGGGCATCGTCCACATCGCGCTTGGCGCGGGCGCGCAGGTTCTGGTTTTCAGCCTCAGAACGCAGCCACTTTTCCTTCATCTCGGCAGCTTCCTGCTCGAGCTCGGCAATACGCTGCTCGACGGGAGACTGCTCGGTTGCCTGTTCTGCCCCGGCTTCGGCGGCGTCCTGAGGCGGGGCGACGTGGTCGGACGCAGCCGGTGCGGCCTGCGTCTCAACCTGTGTGGGATCTGTATCTTGGGTCATGCTTCAAGAAGTAAGCAACGTGATGGGACGCGACAAGACCCGCAACGCCTGCCATGCTGATTTTGCAACCAATTTTACAAGCGCGCCGCAACGTGCTCAAAAATTGGACAAACTGGAAACCGTTGCCCATAGCGCACGGGCGAGGATGCGCGTATGCTGACTGGCTTGCGCTGACCGCGAGGAAGGAAAACGCATACCATGGCAGACCGCACCAAGCAGACGATTGCTCTGGTTGATGACGACCGTAATATCCTGACGTCGGTCCAGATGACTCTGGAGGCGGAGGGCTTTCACGTCCGCACCTATACCGATGGCGAATCGGCCTTACAGGGCCTGACAGCCTACCCGGTTGATCTGGCCGTGCTGGACATCAAGATGCCCCGCATGGACGGCATGGAACTGTTGCAGCGCCTGCGGGCCCGCTCCCATCTGCCGGTGATCTTCCTCTCCTCGAAAGATGAGGAAGTGGACCAGCTGATGGGCCTCCGCCTTGGCGCGGATGACTATATTACCAAGCCCTTCTCCCAACGCCTGCTGCTGGAACGCATCCGCGCCCTGCTGCGCCGGAACGAGGCCAGCCGTGCGGAAGCCAGCGGCGCACCTGCTGGGGGCGCTCTGGTGCGCGGCGCGCTTTCTCTGGATGAGTTGCGCCATAAATGTACGTGGAACGGGGAAGATGTACCGCTGACGGTCACGGAATTCCTGCTGGTCAAGACGCTCGCCATGCGTCCCGGCCTCGTCAAATCACGCGATCAGCTAATTGATGCCGCCTATGGTGACACCGTGTATGTGGATGACCGCACCATCGACAGCCACATCAAACGGGTACGGAAAAAATTCCGGCAGGTGGATGACAATTTCAATCAGATTGAAACGCTGTACGGCATTGGCTACCGCTATAAAGAAGACTGAGACCGGTGCATGACCAGCCGGAAACGCATGTCTGTCTCTTCCACTCTGTCCTCCGGGCTGCGGCGCATCCGCATTCCTGGTCAGGCGCCCCGCAAAGGCGGAGTGGAAGCCACAGCCGCCTATGAGGCCTCCCGCACCCGGCTGATCTCCCCGCTCATGCGGCGCATCATGCTGGTCAATGTGCTGCCGCTGGTGCTGCTGGCTATCACCATGCTGTTCCTCAACCAGTTTCGGAACAGTCTGCTAGCAACGGAAGTCACCGGCCTGCGGGAACAGGCCCGCATTTATGCCGGCGCGCTGGGGCAGATTGCCGTGCGCAGCAATCATACCCACGGTGCCGGACCGGATGGTTTCACCCTTGAATCCGCTCTGGCCCGCCCCCTGCTGCTCCGGCTGACCGAACCCAGCCCGAACGCCCACGCCCGCCTGTTTGGCCCGGATGGCCAGTTACTGGCTGATAATCTTGCCGACCAGCTAACAGCCCCCCAGCGCGCCACCCCCCCTGCCCGTTCCGATGAACATCAGCCGCCGCCTTTTCATCGCCTGCACCCACCGCCGGGTTTGTATGAACGGCTTCTGACCTGGCTCTGGAGCAGCCACAGTTCCAGCATTGTTACGCTGGACACCAATGAGGCGGACATTCCGGCAGACCCGGCCCGCCCCACGGATGCCAACGGCACATTCTCCCGCCCTCCGCCGGAAGCACCACCCTATATCCGACGCACGGCGAATAATCGGCTGATTATCACGGTCGCTGAACCGGTGATTCATGAAGGCCGGACGGTTGGCATCATTCAGCTCACCCGCGCTGCCTCTCAGGTGGACCGGGCGCTGTTTGCCATCCGCTCTTCCATTCTCTCGTTGTTCCTGATGGTGCTGGTCATTACCGTTCTGCTCTCATGGTATCTGTCGCTCACCATCGCCCGCCCGCTGCTGCGGCTGGCGGCGTCGGCACAGATCATGCGCGAGTCTTCAGGCCGCACCGGCACCGTGCCGGCCCGCCTGCTGGCACGACGGGATGAGATTGGGGATCTGGCCCGTGCGCTTCAGGCCAGCGCGCAGGCGTTGTGGAAGCGGATGGACGCCATTGAGCGTTTTGCAGCGGATGTCAGCCACGAGATCAAAAACCCGCTCTCCTCCATCCGCTCGGCCATTGAGACCCTGCTGCGGATTGAAGACCTCAACCAGAAACGTCGTCTGCTGACCATTATCAATGATGACGTGCTGCGTCTGGACCGCCTGATTACCGATATTTCCGACGCCAGCCGACTGGATGCCGAAATGTCCCGCGCGCAGACGGAGGCCATCTCAGTTGTGCCGCTCCTGTCTGTTCTGGCAGAAATCCATCAGGCCACTCGCAAGGAGGGTGAGCCGATTATTCTGACGCACAGTGAAGGCGATTCACCAGAGCATCCGCTCAGGGTCCTGGCGGTGGAAGATCGTCTGGTGCAGGTGCTACGCAATCTGATTGGGAACGCTATTTCCTTCTCTCCACCCAATGGCCGCATTCTGCTGGAGGCCGTGCCGGTGGGAAATATGGTGGCGCTGTCCGTCTCGGATGAAGGGCCGGGTATCCCTCAGGCCAAGCTCGATTCCATTTTTGACCGTTTTTATTCTGAACGTCCGAAGGAAGAGCATTTTGGCCAGCATTCCGGTCTGGGCCTGTCTATCAGCCGCCAGATTGTGGATGCCCTGCATGGCACAATTTCTGTGGAAAACCGGCATGATGCACAAGGCCACATTGCCGGTGCACGCTTTACAGTCCGCCTGCCCCGCGTGATGGCCTGAACTCAGACCAGACCCGGTTCAACGCCCAGTTCAAACTCGATCTTGACGTGGGGATTGGCAAATTTCTTCACCCACATCAGCGTCACAGATGGGGAAATGGCGGAAAAAACATGCCGCAAGGTGGGGAAACAGGACGGAAAATCCCGCGTATCTGAGACCAGATAGGTCACCCGCGTCACATCCTGCATGGAATAGCCATAATCGGCCAGTAAAGTCGCTCCAGCATCCAGAGCAGTGCGACATTGCCCCGCAATGCTCTCGCCTTCCGGATGCGGCGCACAAAGACCGGAGATTTTGAGCCCCCCGGAAATGCGCTCTACTCTGGCGTGCGACCCAGAGAGGTGATGTGCACTGTTTTGAACGGTGTTCCCCATGGCCTCACAGCATACTGCGGCGCCCCGACGGACGGCAAATTTCTCTTTCGTAACAAACAAATAACTTAAAATCTGGTATAGTCCAGCCGTTTTGCTCTGCAACACCTGCCAGCATCCATGCGCTGTTGTGTGTTGCGCAGTCAGGACTGACCGGAGCATAATACGGCCTCGGAAGTCAGGGAAAGGCTTTATTCACGCCGCTGACGGGTCCGAAGGCGTCACGACACTGAAGGGGAAACAGCTGTAATGCGCACGGTGGATGATACCCTTGTCCCACGCCGCATCCTGCTGGTCTCTGGCCTGTCTGGTGCCGGAAAGTCCTCCATTCTCCGCATTCTGGAAGACCTTGATCACGAGGTGATCGACAACCCTCCGCTTGGTATGCTGGACGATATTGTCGCCCGCGCCGAACGCCCCGTTGCTATTGGTGTGGATTCCCGCACCCGTGGGTTTGATGCCTCCGCCGTTCTGGAAGCGCTTGCCCGCCTGCGTATGAACCCCAATCTGCGGGTGGAACTGATTTACGCCACGGCGGAAGAAAGCGTTCTGCTCCGCCGTTACACCGCCACCCGCCGCCGCCATCCGCTAGCCCTGCATGGCAGCATTAAAGAAGGCATCGAGGAAGAAACCGCCCTGACCGCCCCGCTGCGTGCGGCGGCTGATCTGGTGATTGATACCTCCGACATGCCCCCGCCTGAACTGCGCCAGTTTGTGGAAAGCCGCTTCAGCCCGTGGGAAGGCGCTGCGGGTGAAGGGCTGACGGTGGCCCTGATGTCCTTCGCCTACCCGGCCGGCCTGCCGCGTGAGGCGGATATTGTGCTTGATGCGCGCTTTTTAAGAAATCCGCATTACGACCCGGCTCTGGCCCCCAAAACCGGGCTGGATGCGGATGTGGCTGCCTACGTGGCCGAAGACAGCGATTATCTGCCGTTCCTCAACCAGATTCACGGCCTGCTTCAGCTCGTCCTGCCGCGTTTTGTGCAGGAAGGCAAAAAATATGCTACCATTGCTATTGGCTGTTCAGGCGGTCGCCATCGGTCAGTGACACTGGTGGAAGCTCTGGCCAAACGGCTTTCCGCGCCAGATGGCATGGGAAATTACCAGGGGTCCGGCCAGTGGCCCATCATGATCATGCACCGGGAACTTGCCCGGCTTGGTCTGGGTTCATGGCGGTGGGCACGCAAACCCGCTGACGCCTCCAACACGGAACCGGCCTCTCCGGTTTCCTGATCCGCCCCGGCGCACCGTGCGCCAGCCTTTGGGGCCGCGTCCCGCAGCATCGGGCACGCACAGCTAAACTCATCCGACCGTCATGCGTTTTATCCGTGAGGGAAAGCGCAATCTGATGCTGTCCCTTGTCTTATTTGAGGATAATTTTTCTCTTTTCATGTCTATTTCAGAAACGGCCCTGACGCATGATCCGCTTGCCAGAACGGTTCAGAACCAGTTGACCCCTGCGGTCACCTTTTTCCGAAGCTGGTTGAGCTGGCTGCCTGCGTCCCTCGTCTCCCTGCTGGTGCTCTTTCTTGTCGGGCTTGTAGCGGCCATGCTGAGCAGGCTGGTGACAGACCGTATTCTGATGCGCATTCCCGGTGCGCGGCGGGGCGCGTTTGTCCGCTCCCTCACCAAATCTCTCCGGCGGCCTGTGCGGCTTACTGTCGTTATCATGGCCATGGGGCTGGCTCTTCCGGCGTGCGGTCTGCATGGCGACCTGCTGGACAGTGTGACTCACCTGCTGCTCATGACTTTTGTGGCGGTGATGGGATACGGCACCATCGTAACGGTCCGGCTGGTCTCCGATGCCTATCTGTCCCGCTTTGCGGAAGCGGATCAGGATGATGATATTCTGGCCCGTAAACACGCCACACAGGTCCGGCTGCTGCGGCGAGCGGCAGAAATTCTGATCGGCATGCTGACCGTCAGCGCCGAACTGATTACCTTTGAGCCTGTGCGGGAATATGGGCTGAGCCTGTTTGCCTCGGCGGGGGCAGCCTCTCTGATTGTCGGTCTGGCGGCCCGCCCCATTCTGGCCAACCTGTTTGCGGGTGTGCAGATTGCCATGACACAGCCCATCCGGATGGGGGATCTCATCGCCTTTCAGGGCGACTGGACCTGGGTGGAGGAAATTACGTCCACCTATGTTGTTCTGCGGTCCTGGGACTGGCGTCGGCGCATTGTGCCCATCGCCTTCTTTCTGGATACACCGTTTGAAAACTGGACCTACAATTCTGCGGAACTGATTGGTGCGGTCTATCTCTATGTGGATTACCGCACCCCCATGGACCGCCTGCGCACCAAACTTGAAGAGATTGTCCGCGCCTGCCCCCAATGGACTGGCAAAGACTTCAGCGCACAGGTCGCGGATTGTAACGACCAGACCATGATGATCCGCGTCACAGCCAGCGCCCGCACAGCCATCCGCAGCTGGGATCTGCGCTGTGAAATTCGGGAAAAAATCATTCAGTGGATGTGTGAGGAATGCCCGGAAGCCCTGCCCCGCAATCGGTTTGCGCTGGCTCCGGTCGGTCTGGGGGAACAGCAGCCGCCCATTCCGTTCTCCCCCACGTCCCCGCCGGGCGCCATGCCCTATGGCCCGTTTAACGCGCCCCCGGCATGGGCCTCCGCAACCGCGCCAGCGGGGAGAGCCATGCCGGACATGACCCCTCCGCCGCCGTCTGCTTTCAGGCCTTTATAACCCCCGCAGAGAACGGGCTTAGTGTTAGCCCTGTGAAATCTGGTCGAACACGCCGCCTTCACTAAAATGCTTTTTCTGGACGGCAGCCCAGCCACCCAGACTGGCGATATCGAATGTTTCAACCTTGGGGAAACGCACCGTATTTTCCGCAGCAACGGCGGCATCAACCGGGCGGAAATAATGCTTCGCACCAATCCGCTGCCCTTCGGGTGAGAACAGAAAGTTCACGTAAGCCTGTGCCTGAGCCTGCGTGCCATGTTTGGCAACATTGCTGTCCACCACAGCCACCGGCGGTTCTGCCAGAATGGTGAGTTTGGGCACCACGAGGTCAAACTGATCCGGCCCGATATCCTTTGTGGCCAGCAGGGCTTCATCCTCCCATGCCAGCAGCACATCGCCCAGACCGCGTTGCACAAAGCTGTTTGTCGCCCCGCGCGCGCCAGTATCCAGCACGGGCACGTGGCTGAACAAGGCTTTCAGATACGCCCGCGCCGTCTCTTCCGACCCGCCCGGCTGCTTCAGCGCCCAGCCCCATGCGGCCAGATAATTCCACCGTGCGCCACCAGAGGTTTTCGGGTTGGGAGTCACGACTTTCACGTCATCCCGCACCAGATCGCTCCAGTCCTGAATTTTCCTGGGATTTCCCTTGCGCACCAGAAACACAATCGTGCTGGTATAGGGTGTGGCGTTATGCGGCAGGCGTGTCTGCCAGTCGGCCGCCAGCAAGCCATGCTGCGCCAGAATATCAATATCGTAAGCCAGCCCTAACGTGACGACATCCGCCGGAGCGCCTTCCAGCACAGACCGCGCCTGGGCACCGGACCCGCCATTGGAGGTGCGGACAAACACAGACTCACCCGGATGGGCCTTGGCCCAGAAGGCTGCAAACGCACGGTTGATCTCGGTATACAGCTCTCGTGTCGGGTCGTAGGAGACATTCAGCAGTTGCGCACTTGCTGCGGAGGAAGAGGAAGCCCACAGCCCTCCCCCGGCAACAAGCCCGCCCACCAGAGACGTCGCACCCAGAAAAGAGCGCCGGGATAGAAGGGGGGATTTATGGGTCATGTCAGTCTCTCCGCACTACCAGAGGCCCCGCCTGACCGAAACAGGCACACACGGCACGGCCCCTTCAGATTCCTAATTCACGATATCATGCGCGCTAATTTTCCAGACAGCAATATACATTTTATTTCGTTTTTTAAATTTGCCTTTTTCACTTTATAGCCCAGCAAACTCCTGCCACGAAAAATTGAAGAATTTCTTTTTTTCAAAAGAGACACACGCATCAGCCTCTCTCAATTCGGCTAAAAATTTAATACGATATTTTATCGTTTTCTATATTGCGATTTCGATCGTGTTATGTTTAATTCACAAAATACGAATTAGTTTAGTGTTTATGACCCCCTCATAATCCCGGCTTTCCGCTCTTCTTTGGAAAATCTCATGGTTCGCCTCAGCTCTCACGCTTCGTTCGCCGGGAAACCGGGCTTGCCTCGCGCCCTCCTGCTAGCCTCTGCTGTAGCGTCTTCCGCTCTTTCGCTGTCCTGTGCCATGGCGCAGCCGGCAACAGATTCTGCTTCTCCTGCCACATCACACGCAACCCCGCAGAAAAGCGTGAGCAAGCCTGCCTCTGTCTATCTGCCGCATGACCGTGAGCGGATTGTGGTCACGCCCTCTGCCAGCCAGCTGCCTCCGCCCATGCCGCCTGTGGTGCTGTATCCCCATGCCAACCCCGTCGGCCAGCCGGTCCGTACAACAGGGGTGCAGGGGCGTGTCTCCGGGCATCAATATGACTGGGGCGTGTTCAACCGTGGCAATGGTGAAGCTGCGGGTTTTGGCCCGGTGGGCCAATATGGTGTCGCCCCCTGGGCGGAGGACTGGAGCCGCCTGCGGGACAAATCCAAACGGAAAGATCCGTTTGATCTGATCAAATATATTGCCCTGAATGAAAGTGGCTCAATATGGCTCAGCTTTTCAGGTGAAACACGCCTGAGAAACTGGTTTGAAAGCCGCCCAAACCTCGGCACGCAGCACAACAATGATTCCGGGCGTTTTGCCGTGCGTAACCTGTATGGTGCGGATCTGCATCTGGGGTCTCACGTCCGGCTGTTCGGTCAGCTTGTCAATGCTGATGCCGCAGGCTGGAACGGGTACGGCTACGGCACAACCTATCGCAAACGGCTTGATGCCCAGCAGGCTTTTATTGAAACCAAATGGTCCATGCTGGGGGCCAAAAGTGGCTTTATGTTCGGGCGGCAGCAGTTTCTGGATGCGCCCTCCTACATGCTGTACAACCGGGAAACGCCCAACGTACCGCTCTCATGGAACGGCTTTCGGGCTTACATGGTCTGGCCCCGCATCCGCATTGATGGCTGGGATTTTGTGCAGACCAATGACAGCCAGAACAAGATGTTCCACGATACGGAAAACTATAATACCCGCCTGTATGGTTTCAACATGACCTGGGCCCCGCCCGATGGCCGCTTTATGGGCGACAGATACAATTCCTTTCTGGATGTATTTTATGTTGGCTACAAACTCTCCGGCTCGTCCGGGGCTATTGCCACCGCCACTGGCAGCCAGAACGGGTCCAATACCCGCAACAATTTTGGTGTGCGCTGGCATGGGATTGCCGGCCCGTTTGAATTTTCTCTTGGCGGCATCTGGCAGGGCGGCGTCTTCAAACACGCCAAAACCAATCAGTCCCGAAATGTGAGTGCCTATGCGCTGAATACACTGGTGGGCTACCGTATTCCGAATGATCGCTTTCATACGTTCGCAGGATTACAAACGGATGTGTATTCCGGCGGCAATGCCCGCAAAACGTCCGGGGCGATTGGCACCTACATCTCGCCCTTTAACCCGCAGACCAACTATCTGGACACCACGACGTATATGACAGGTTCAAACCTGATCAGCGTGGCCCCTCTGATCCGGGCAACATTCCTGAAATCTCTGAGTTTTCAGGTTAAATATCCGCTGTTCTGGCGCTACAGCCCGAATGACCCTGTTTACAAATCTTCCGGGTCTTACAGCTTCCCTTATCAGTTCAAGGGTAAGTTTGTGGGGATGGCCCCACAGGCGTCTCTTGCCTGGCAGATCAACACCCATCTGTCCTGGACGCAGTATGTCTCGCGCTTCATGACGTCCAACGCACTGAACCGCGCAGGCGGCTCAAGCGGCACCTATTACCAGTCCAACTTCGTTTTTCGCTTTTAAGCCAAAGCCTCAGGCGTGACCGGCGCGTCCGGTCAGCCGAATGGGGTCGATATTGATTGAGGCCAAAGCCTGCCGCCATTTGGCAGCATGGTCATGCCCAAATACAATCTCCCGGCTGGCCGGGGCCAGCAGCCAGGCATCATGCTGGAAAATTTCCTCTTCCAGTTGCCCGGCCTCCCAGCTTGCATGCCCCATGGCCAGCAAGGCATCCCGCGGGCCACCGCCCTCGGCAATCTCCCTCAGCACATCCAGACTGGCCGTGAGCGTGGCTGCGCCCGTGACCGGCATACTGCCCTCCCCTTTCCAGTCGGAAGAATGCAGGACAAAGCCACGCGTCTCCTCCAGCGGGCCACCGGCACACAGGCCAAGCCGGCGCAATGGGGGGGCCGGGGGAATTTCCAACTGTTCAAGCAGGTCTTCAAAACCCGGTTTGGGCAGGCGACGATTAATGACAAGCCCCATTGCGCCCTCACCCGAGGCATGCGCGCAAAGATATATGACACTTCTGTCAAAAGGAGTTACGCTGAGGGCTGGCGTTGCCACCAGAAGCAGGCCGGTTAACGTCCCGCCGGGGCGGACTGAGCGTTCAAGAAGGGAAACATGCGGAAAAGCCATACGGTGCATATGTGGTGCCCGTGTTTTTTTAGCAACCTTTTCAGCGTGGGTCTGCCTGATTTCAGGCCCTGACATTTGGCCTTTGTGGCCCGTCTTATCACCCCCTGCCCTCACACCTGCTGTGGGCAGGAAAGAGAATGAAGAAGCCTATTTATGAATAAACTCGCCAAATTCCTGCGCGCTCTGGACAGCTACCACGTCACCGATGGAGACAAATTCGATCTCAGCAAATTCAACCCGGACGATGATGGTAATCTCGGACTGACCAAGGAAGACGGCGCCAAGCTGCTAAAGGACGTAAAGGCGCAACTGCAGGACTTACAGGACCTGCTCTATGCCAACCAGACCAGTTCCATGCTGATCATCCTGCAGGGTATGGATGCTGCCGGGAAAGACGGCACCATCAAGCATGTCATGTCCGGCGTGAACCCGCAGGGCGTCAGTGTCACCTCTTTTAAGCAGCCGGGTCCGGCAGAACTCCAGCATGGGTTTTTGTGGCGCATTCACGCCGCAGCACCGCAGGTTGGCCGCATCGCAATTTTCAACCGCAGCCAGTATGAAGATGTGCTGGTCACCCGGGTGCACCCGGAAATTCTGGACCACGAGCATCTCCCCGGCCCCATCAACACGCCGGAATTCTGGAAAGGCCGTTACAGCGACATCCGGCATCTGGAACACTATCTGAACCGGCAGGGGACGGTTGTTCTGAAATTCTTCCTGCACATTTCCAGAGAAGAACAGCGCAAACGCCTTCTGGAACGGCTGGAAGTGCCGGAAAAACGCTGGAAATTCTCCCCCTCCGACATGCATGAGCGGGAATACTGGGACGACTATACCAAAGCCTATCAGGACGCCATTGCCGAGACCGCGCGCCCGCATGCACCGTGGATTGTGGTGCCCTCCAACCATAAATGGTATGCCCGGCTTGTGGTGATTGGGGCAATTATCCGCGCCCTGAAGGGGTTGAATCAGACAGCCCCGAAGCCTGATCCGGAAGTCTCCAAATCTCTGGATGACTATCGCGCCCGCCTGATGGCTGAGAAAAAATAAAAGGTCCTGTTGTTTATGATGGCATATTCCCGCCTGCTTCCTGCCGCGGCGCTCCTCCTTGCAGGCCTGACAAGCCTGACCTCTCCGGCAGAGGCCCGCAGCCGACATGCCGAAAGGGCTGAGGTCGCCCAGACGGTCTCCCCCACCTGCGACAATCAGGATTTTCTGTCCAAACAGCTCGCTTTTGAAAATGGTGGGGCCAAAGCAGACGTTCCTGTGCATATCTGCGGCAAGGTGCTGGCCCTGAGCCCCAAAGCGCAGCACACTCGTAGTGGCTGGCATGGCTATTTCTACCTTGCCGTCACGCCTACGGTCTCTATTCGCATTGTCTCCGGACTGGATGAAATGCAGGCCCCGGCCTGGCCGTGGGTGAATAAAGGGGATCAGGTGGAAGTCGTTGGCCGCTACTATTACGATTCCATCCGCCGTCAGGGCGTGGACTGGACGCATCACGGCACCGGCCGATCCTGGCATGTCCCGGGCTACGTGACTGTTAACGGCACGCGGTACGAATAAAGACGGAACATCGGTTAATCTGCGTAAAAAAACGGCCCGCCTGAACACTCAGACGGGCCGTTTCCTTTTGTCCTACTCAGACGCCAGATTAGTCGGCGGCTTCTTCTTCGCGTTCATTGCCGCGCTCATCTTCTTTTGCACTGCCAGACGTTTTGGTCGGCAGGATATCGAACACGAGCGCGTCGTTCTTCAGGCCAATCTTCACAGCACCACCTTTGGTCAGCTTGCCAAACAGCAGTTCTTCAGCCAGCGGCTTCTTGATGAACTCCTGAATGACACGCCCCAGCGGACGCGCACCGTAAAGCCGGTCATACCCACGCTCTGCGAGCCACTCCTTGGCTGCGGAAGAAAGTTCGATAGTCACGTTACGGTCTGCAAGCTGAGCTTCCAGCTGAAGCACAAACTTCTCAACCACGCAGCCCACCGTTTCCGGCGTGAGGTTGGCAAACGGGATAATGGCATCCAGACGGTTGCGGAATTCCGGGGTGAACAGACGTTTGATCGCCTCCTCATCTTCCCCTTCCCGCGCATCCCGACCAAAGCCGATTGCTTCCTTGCTGAGGTCAGAGGCCCCGGCATTGGTCGTCATAATCAGGATGACATTCCGGAAGTCGACCGTCTTGCCGTTATGATCCGTCAGCCGCCCGTGATCCATCACCTGCAACAGCACGTTATAGAGGTCCGGGTGCGCTTTCTCGATTTCATCAAGCAGCAGGACCGCGTGCGGATGCTGGTCAATGGCGTCGGTCAGCAGGCCACCCTGATCAAACCCGACATAACCCGGAGGCGCACCCAGCAGACGCGAGATGGAGTGCCGCTCCATATATTCGGACATGTCAAAGCGGATCAGCTCAATCCCCAGCGTGGTGGACAACTGACGCGCCACCTCGGTTTTCCCCACACCCGTGGGGCCGGAGAAGAGATAATTACCAATCGGCTTTTCAGGGTCACGCAGCCCTGCACGGGAAAGCTTGATCGCCGCAGAGAGCGTATCAATGGCCTGATCCTGCCCGAACACCATCCCCTTAAGGTCGCGCTCCAGAGAGCGCAGCACTTCCTTGTCATCCGCCGAGATGCTCTTGGGCGGAATACGCGCAATGCGGGCAATGATGTCTTCCACGTCCTTCAGGTTGACGGTCTTCCGCCGCCGCCCTTCCGGCTGAAGCATGCGAGACGCACCGACCTCATCAATCACGTCAATTGCCTTATCCGGCAGCTTGCGGTCATGAATATATTTGGCCGACAGTTCCACAGCCCCACGAATGGCATCATCCGTGTAACGCACCTTATGGTGTTTTTCGTAGCTGCTCTTCAGGCCGCGCAGAATTTTGACGGCATCATCCACACTCGGTTCCGGCACATCAATCTTCTGGAACCGGCGCACCAGGGCGCGGTCCTTTTCAAAGTGCTGGCGGAACTCTTTATAGGTCGTGGAGCCAATGCAGCGCAGCGTACCCGCAGCCAGTGCGGGTTTGAGCAGGTTGGACGCATCCATCGCCCCGCCAGACGTCGCGCCGGCCCCAATGACGGTGTGAATTTCGTCAATAAACAGGATGCCGTGCGGGTCCTGATCAAGCTCCGTCACAACGGCTTTCAGGCGTTCTTCAAAATCCCCACGGTAGCGGGTGCCAGCCAGCAGCGCCCCCATATCCAGTGAATAGATGGTCGCCTTCAGCAGCACTTCCGGCACGTTGCCTTCCACAATGCGGCGGGCGAGTCCTTCCGCAATGGCGGTTTTACCCACACCCGGATCACCCACATAAAGCGGGTTGTTCTTGGTGCGGCGGCACAGGATCTGGATCGTGCGTTCAACTTCCTCATCGCGCCCAATCAGCGGATCAACCTTACCGGCTTCCGCCTTGGCGTTGAGGTTGACGCAATAGGTGGACAGCGCATCCTGATTTTTCTGGGTACGCGCTTCTCCACGCTCAGACTCCTCACCCTTTTCAGGGCCGGAGTTGCTGCCAGTGCCGGTTACAGGGCGACGCGTTGAACGGTCCGGTGCCTTGGCAATGCCATGAGAGAGGAAATTGACGGCATCCAGCCGCGTCATGTCCTGCAACTGCAGGAAATAGACAGCATGACTTTCACGCTCGGCAAACAGAGCGACGAGCACATTGGCCCCGGTCACTTCATCCCGCCCGGTGGACTGCACGTGAATAGCCGCACGCTGGATCACGCGCTGGAACGCAGCTGTGGGTTTGGGTTCGGTCGGGCGGTCTGAGGCCAGCCCGGCCAGATCTTTATCAAGAAAACCTGTCAGATCGGTGCGCAGGCGTTCAAGATCAACACCACACGCCCGGAACACCGTTACGGCGTCCGCATCATCAACCAGGGCAAGCAGCAGGTGCTCCAGCGTGGCATATTCATGATGCCGCTCGCCGGCCAGAATAAGTGCCCGATGTAGCGTCTGCTCAAGATTGCGTGACAACATGACGAGACGCTCCTTTCCCCAGATACCCGGAATAGCATGACTTAACCGCCACCCTGTCCGGAACCTTCACATCATATTTGGCTGCTTTGCGAGGAATTGCGAGTCACAACTGCACAAAAAATGGAGCGAGTGGTTTTTCTGTTGCTCCGCACTCAGTCCTTTTCAAGCGTGCATTGCAGCGGATGCTGGTTCTGGCGGGCCAGATCCATCACCTGCGTGACCTTGGTTTCGGCCACCTCATAGGTAAAGACGCCGCACACACCCACGCCGCGTTTGTGCACGCTGAGCATGATGGTTGTGGCTTCATCCCGAGTCTTCTGAAAGAACCGCTCAAGCACATGCACGACAAATTCCATCGGCGTGTAATCATCATTGAGCATCAGAACCTTATACATGGCGGGTTTGCGCGTTTTGGGACGCGCCCGCACCACCACGCCAACGTCGTTCTGATCATCACCCGAATCGGCCCCTCCGGCATCACGGCGTGACGGCCCGTTGCCCGCATGCAGGACTGAAAAATGACGCGATACCATCGGGCTAGAACTCCGGGTCCGGTTTCTGACAGAAAAAATCATGAGGCATCATATTGGTATTCACCTGAGGGATGGAAGAGGCTTAGGGCCTGAGAAACGTTCCAAAATCAAGACAATACTGGGGAAAATGCCTTATTTGTGCCACATGCGCGGCTGACATTTTGCTCAGAACATCACCGCGCCAGAGACCGGGATCCCCAGATTTCTTATAGACGCGGTCTTACTATCTGAATTACCACACTTAAATATCCTGAAGAAAACCCAGGTAGGATCGCGCAGTGCCAGATATTCACGCAGCAGGAGACGGAACAGGCCGCCGCAAACAGGCTGGAACCCCACGTAAACGCCGCTCCAGCCTGCGCAAATGGGCTGGTCTGATGGCAGGTGTTGCGCTGGGCAGCTTTGTGACGCAGCGCGCCGCTCACGCACAGTATGCCGGGCAGATCAGTTCCATTGTCATGGACGCCAGAACGGGCGCTGTCCTTTCTCAGGAAGACCCGGACCTGCGCCGCTATCCTGCCAGCCTGACAAAACTGATGACGCTGTATATGGCGTTCTCAGCCCTGCGCGCCGGCACGATCACGCTGGATCAGACAGTCCCTGTCTCCATTCATGCCTCTACCATGGAACCCTCAAAGCTCGGTCTGGTTCCCGGCTCTCACCTGACGGTCGAGCAGGCCATGCTGGCTCTGGTGACCAAATCCGCCAATGATGCCGCCTGCGCTCTGGGTGAATTTCTGGGTGGCGGCAGTGAGCCGCAGTTTGCCGCGATGATGACGCAGCAGGCCCGCGCACTGGGGATGAGCAACACCACCTTCCGCAACGCCTCCGGCCTGCCGGACCCAGACCAGCTGACCACTGCGCGTGATCTGGCTGTTCTGGCCCGCCATATCGTGACGGACTTCCCGGAAGATTATCATTACTTCTCTGTCGCGGCCTTCCGCTTCCACGGGCGGATGATCCCCAACCACAACCCGATGCTGAAAGCCTATGTCGGCGCAGACGGCATGAAGACCGGATACACGCAGGAAGCAGGTCGTAACCTCGTGACCTCCGCCCTCCGCAATGATGTGCGACTGGTGGGCGTGGTAATGGGTGCCTCTTCCAACACGCAGCGCACACTGGCCATGGCGGATCAGCTTGACCGTGGGTTTGACGCCGAGGGTGTGGCTCCTGTTGCCCGTCCGCTGGTTCTGGCCCGCAACACTGTTCCCTCCCACCGCACACGCGGTGGCCGTGTGATCATGCTGGCCGCAGCCTCCTCACGCCATGCACCTATGGAAGTGGCGGAAGCCCCGGCAGCCCGCCACACCACCGTGCGTCATGGCCGCCGTTATGTGCTGGCCACGCCGGTTGCCAACGGGCACCATATCCGCCTGATCGGGGCGAAGGTACGCCCTGCCACCGCCACAACACATCGGGCGCATGCTGGCCATACCTCACGTAATCATACCTGATTTTTTCTTTAATAACCCGCTTCCTTCCCGGAAGCGGGTTGCCTTTACCGCGCCCTGACTCCATTTTGCACCTCTCTTTAAAACGAGAGTTGTATAAATAAGGGAGTCTCAGTATGGCGGGCAGAAACGGTATTGTTCTGCATAACGAACAGGATTTTGTGGGCCTGCGCGCCGCGGGCCGCCTTGCGGCCGCCACGCTGGACATGATCACCCCTTACGTCAAACCGGGCGTCACCACCGGGGAACTTGACCGCATTATTCATGAATACACGCTGGATCACGGCGCTATTCCTGCCCCGCTAAACTATCGCGGCTTCCCCAAATCCTGCTGCATTTCCATCAATCATGTAGTCTGCCACGGCATTCCGGGTGACAAAGCCCTGCAGGAAGGCGACATCGTCAATATTGACGTCACCTCCATTGTCGATGGGTGGTACGGTGATAACAGCCGGATGTACACCGTCGGCAAGGTACCGCTGAAGGCCTCCAAGCTGATCAAAACCACCTATGACTGCCTGATGCGCGGCATTGAAGTGGTGCGCCCCGGTGCAACGCTGGGCGATATCGGCCACGCCATTCAGACGCTGGCTGAAAAAAACCGGTATTCCATTGTGGAAGATTTCTGCGGACACGGCATTGGCCGCACCTTCCATGCAGAACCCACGGTGCTGCATTACGGCAGACCGGGCGAAGGCATGAAGCTGAAAGCCGGCATGGTCTTTACCATTGAGCCGATGCTCAATATCGGCAAAGCTGATGTGAAAATTCTGGATGATGGCTGGACGGCTGTCACGCGGGACCGGTCTTTGTCTGCTCAGTTTGAGCACATGCTGGGCGTGACGGAGACCGGCTACGAGATCTTCACCCTCTCTCCCGCTGGCTACACCTGCCCGCCCTACCCGACTGAAAGCTGAGCCTCATGCCTGTTCTGCCTGACCGCCCCCTGTCTGCCCTGCGTTCTGCCGCACTGGTTCTGCTGGCCTGCGGTGCAGGCAGTCTGCCTACTGTATCTTTCGCAGCGGCCCCACAGGTCACCGATGCACCAGACCCGCTGGCCTACGGCACCAGTCAGCCGGAAGGCCTGCCGCCACTCGCCCCCACACCGGGGCAGCATGGCATGGCGGTCTCCGCCCAGAAGCTCGCCTCTCAGGTTGGGGCGCGTATTCTTGCGCAGGGTGGGAACGCGGCGGATGCCGCAGTCGCCATGGGCTACGCTCTGGCTGTTGTCTATCCGGCAGCGGGCAATATCGGCGGCGGTGGCTTCATGCTGCTGCGGGAACCGGGCAAACAGGCAGTGTTTATCGACTTCCGGGAAAAAGCCCCCACAGCCGCCCGCGCCGATATGTATCTGGACGCCAAAGGCAATGTGATCCCGGATCTGTCCGTTACCGGCTGGAAAGCCGTTGCCGTGCCCGGCACCGTGGCCGGGCTGGATAGCGTTCACCAAAGGTGGGGACACCTCTCCCGCAAAGCCGTCATGGCACCAGCCATTGCTCTGGCGCGGGATGGTTTTGTTCTGGAAGAAGGCGATGTTGCCCTTCTGAACACCTCAACCGACGCCTTCCGGGCGGATCCGTTTGCCCGCTCCATTTTCCTGCGCCCCGATGGCTCGCCCCTGCAGGTTGGGGACCGTCTGGTGCAGAAAGACCTTGCCCGCTCTTTAGAGCAGGTGGAACAGCATGGGCCGGATGCCTTCTACAAAGGCCCGATCATGCAGGCCATTGTGGCGGAATCCAAAAAGAATGGCGGCCTGCTTCAGGCCTCGGATTTTGCCCATTATGCGCCGCGTGAACTGACCCCACTGCGCTGCCAGTATCGTGGTTTTCAGGTGGAAACCGCACCGCCTCCCAGCGGTGGCGGCATCGCGCTGTGCGAAATTCTGGATATTCTCTCCGGCTATGACATGCACGCACTGGGCCTGCATACCGCCCCCGCGCTGCACTATGAAATTGAAGCCATGCGCCACGCCTATTCCGACCGGCGTGACCTTGGCGACCCGGCCTTTGTGAAAAACCCGGAACAACACCTGCTGGACCCGGCCTACGCGGCGGAGGTGCGCTCCCATATCCCGACAGACGTTGCTGTCCCCTCCAGCACGCTGCAAGCGGGTGACAGCACGCCAGAGAAGCACGAAACCACCCAGTTCTCCGTGATTGATAAGAACGGATTTGCCATTTCCACCACTTACACGCTGAACGGCTGGTTTGGCGCGAAGGTGATGGGCGGCAACACCGGCATCTTCATGAATGATGAAATGGATGACTTCTCCGCCAAACCCGGTTCCGCCAACATGTTTGGCATTGTTGGCAGCGCAGCCAACGCCATTGCACCGGGCAAGACGCCTCTTTCTTCCATGTCCCCCACCATTCTCTCTCGGAATGGCAAGCCGGTAATGGTCATTGGCAGCCCCGGCGGCTCCCGCATTCCTACCATTGTCCTCTCTGTTGTGATGGGCGTGGTAGATTACGGGCTGGATATCCAGCAGGCCATTGATCTGCCACGCCTGCACCAGCAGTGGCTGCCGGAAGCGGTGGAAGTGGAAAGTGGAGCGGTCTCCCCAGACGTTGAAAAAACACTGGAACATGAAGGCTACCAGTTCTCACCCCATGCGCCGTGGGGCATGCCGGAAGGCATTCTGGTCGGCGGTCCGCGTCTGGGGGAAAAGGGGACTGCCCGCTATTACGGCGGGTATGACCGCCGTCACCCCGGCGGCGGCGCAGTCGGCGAATAACCATCGGGGGGGAACGGCGTCCTTTCATAGCGCGTTTGTCTGAAAAATCAGCTACGCAGAGCCTATGCCCCGGACAGCCTCTTCCCTCCCGTCATCTTCCCCGTCCTCCACGTCTGACGTCGTTCAGCGGTACTCGCCTCTTCTGGCCCTCATCATGGCCATGGCGACGTTCATGCAGAATCTGGACGGGGCCATTATCAATACCTCCCTGCCGCAGATGGCGCGCTCCTTCGGGGTTAAGACGCTGGATCTGTCGCTTGGGGTAACGGCCTATATGCTGGCCTCAGCCGCCGTAGCCCCTCTGGCCGCATGGCTGGCGACCAAAATTGGTGAAAAGCGCATCATGTGGATGGCCATGCTGCTGTTCACGCTCTCTTCCTTACTGTGCGGGGTGGCGCATGGGCTGACAGAATTTGTTTGCGCCCGCATCGGGCAAGGCCTCGCCGGGGCCGTGATGATGCCCATCGGCACCGCCATTATGCTGCGCTACACGCCCAAGCAGGATCTGATGCGGGCGCAGTCCGTCACCGTCTGGCCGGCCCTGACAGCCCCCATCATCGGCCCGGTTCTGGGCGGTTATATTACCCAGACCGTCGGCTGGCGCTGGAACTTCTGGCTGAACCTGCCTGTGGGCCTGCTGGCGGTAATTGCCGTGCTGCGCGTTGTGCCCTCCGCCCCGCGGGAAGAAGCTCCTCCGCTGGACATTCGCGGGCTTGTGCTGTGCGCCAGCAGCCTGACCTGCCTGCTTGCTGGCCTGCAACGCTCTGCCGAGACCGGCTCTGCCCGCCTAATGGCTCTGGCCCTCATTCTGGTGGGCGGCGTGACGGGCGTTCTGGCCATCCGGCATTTGCGCCAGCATCCCACGCCCATCCTTTCGCTGGATGTGCTGAAGCATGACAGCCTGCGCTATGCCTCATTTTATCCGGGGCTGATCTTCCGTGGCGTGTTTTCCTCGGCGCCGTTCCTGCTGCCGCTGTTCTTCCAGCTTGGTTTTGGCTTTTCGCCTGCGCGGGCAGGCACCTGGCTTCTGGCCTATTTCTGCGCCAATCTGGGCATCAAGCCGTTTACCTCCGCCATTCTTCGCTGGGGCGGCTTTCGGAATATCCTGTTCTTTAACGGGTTTCTGGTCTCGCTCTCGCTGGCCCTGTTCGTGTTTCTCACACCCCAGACGCCGGATATCCTGCTGATGCTGGCGCTGGCCTTTGCGGGCATGACGCGCTCCATGCAGCTCACCAGCCTCTCCACTGTCGCCTTTGCCGATATTTCCACGGCTGAGCGCAGCAAAGCCACCAGCATGATGTCCATACTGGGCCAGACCGGCTCAACCGCCGGCGTGGCCTTCACCGCTTTCTGCCTGACCCTGCTGGAGTCTTTCTACGGGCACCCGACGGTGGGCCTGCCGGAAATTCACATCGCGTTTCTGATTACTGCCGTCATCGTCCTGATCGGCACGCTTGGCTTTGCCCGTATGCCCAAAGAGCTGGGGCATGAGGTGACCGGGGGCCGTCGGTCCCGCTAATCCCCGGCTCGAAGCCCTAAAGCCGTTGCAGCGTATGCGGTCGGCCTTCCGGGTCCCGCACCTGCAACGCGCCATCCACGTAATCCGGCCCAAGCGGCACCTTGCCGTAGCCACCGGGAATATCCAGCACATACGTAGGCCAGGCGAGGCCCGTAACGCGCCCTCGGAGTCCTGCCAGCAGCCGCTGGCCTTCCGCCACCGGCACATGGAAGCGCGCCGTGCCGGGAGCCGGGTCGAGCTGATGCAGGTAATAAGGCCGCATCCGCACTTCCACCATGCTGCGGAACAGATCTTCCAGAGCCTGTTCGCTATCATTCACGCCACGCAGCAGCACGGACTGGCCCAGCAACGGCACACCCCGGCGCACAAGGCGCTTCAGGCAGCCCCGCGCGGCCTCTGACATTTCCCGCGCATGGTTGATGTGGACCGCCATCCACAGCGCTTTATCGGTTTCCAGCACGTCCAGCAGCGCATCCGTCACCCGCTCGGGTGCAGCAACCGGCACCCGTGTATGCAGGCGAATGGTGGTGACATGCGGCATGGCAGAAAGGGCTGTAATAATCTGCCCCAGCCGACGCGGAGACAGCATTAACGGGTCGCCGCCCGTCAGAATGACTTCCCGAATAGCGGGATGGGACCGCAGCCAGTCCAGCGCCTTTTCCAGCGCGGCATCATCCAGCACGCCGCCATCCGGCCCGACATGCTCGCGCCGGAAACAGAAGCGGCAATAAAGTGGACACACCAGCAAAGGCTTGAGCAGGGCGCGGTCCGCGTAGCGATGCACAATGCCCGGCACGGGAGACAGCGCCTCATCCCCAATCGGGTCCGAGCGTTCCTCCGACGTGATCAGCAGTTCCTCTGGCGAGGGGATCACCTGCACGCCAATCGGGTCATCCGGCTGTTCAATCAGGTCCAGAAACGCGGGAGGAATGGCGGTGGCATAGTCCTGCGCCACGGCAGCCAGCGCATCCTTTTGCTCAGGCGGGACCAGACCCGCGGCAATCAGATCCTCTGGGGTACGCAAAAGCCTGCGGGCGGACGGAGGGGGCTTGACCGGATGAGACATGTCACGGCTCTACTCTCACCATGTCCTCTCCTGCAATCCCACAGACCCATTCCGCACACGCTGACCCGGACCATATTCGGGACCGCCTGCCCTTTCTGCGCCGTCGCGGATTGATGACGCGTGGCATCCGCGCCTTTCTGGAAGCACGCGGCCATATAGAAGTGGAAACGCCCTATGCCGTGCCCGCACCGGGGGAAGAGGTGCATCTGCACCCTTTCCACACCGTGCGGGAAACACCACAGGGGGAGCAGGACAATCTGTTCCTGCACACAAGCCCTGAATTTGCGATGAAGCGGATTGTCGCCGCCACGGGCCTGCCTGTGTTTCAGTTTGCGCGAGTCTGGCGCAATGGCGAACAAAGTGCCCTGCACGCCCCGGAATTTACCATGCTGGAATGGTATCACCCCGGTATCGGACTGGACGGGCTGATGGATGAAACCGAAGCGCTGATTCGGGCGGTACTGCCACCCCGGCTGGAGCATACCGGCCCCGGTCTGGACCAGACGCTGGACATCCAGTTCCCTTTTGAGCGGCTGACCATGGAAGAAGCCTTCCGCCGTCACGCCGGGGTAGATCTGCTGCCCACAGAAGGCGACGCCGCAGCACTGGCACAAGCCGCAGGCTGCACCCTCCGCGCCGTGGAAAACTGGGAAGATCTGTTTTTCCGGCTGCTGCTGGAACGGGTGGAACCCGCCATAGGCCGCACGCGACCAACCTTTTTGACCCACTGGCCCGCCAGTCAGGCTGCCCTTGCCCGGCGTGACCCCACAGACCCGCGCGTCGCTCTGCGGTTTGAGCTGTATGCCGCTGGAGTAGAACTGGCCAATGCGTTTGAGGAGCTGACAGATGCCAAAGAACAGCGCCGCCGCTTTCAGGCTGACCGTACAGCCCGCAAAGCGCTCTACCCAACCCGGCCCGACTGGCCGATGGATGAAAGCCTGCTGGATGCCCTGCCCCATATGCCCCCCTGCTCCGGGATTGCGCTGGGGTTTGACAGGCTCGTCATGTTAAGCTGTGGGGCGCGGCGCATACAGGATGTCTTGTGGCTGAGCCGTTAGTCTGCAAGATTTAGCGTCTGTGTTTGTTACCCCGCCCCCGGTACTCTGCGCGCATGGTGCCGGGGTGGCATGTTTCACCCTGTCTGGATCCTCGTCATGACGCATAGAAAACTTCTTCTTCTGGTGAGCATGCTCTCTCTGGCTGCCTGCCAGGTTCCCACTGCCAAAGAACGCCGCCAACTGGATTCCATGATTGGCAAACAGGCTGTTGACGTGGTGCGGACCTACGGGGTTCCCACCCGCGAGTTTGTTTCCGGCAACCATACGTTCCTCTCCTACATCAACCAGCAGACTGACTATTCCATGATGCCCATGAGCGGCTGGGGTGGCACAGGCACAGCCTATACCTACACCTGCCAGACCAATTTTGAGCTGGTAAACGGAGTTGTCTCCGCCTGGACAATGCGGGGAGACGGATGCTGACCATGCCCGGCGCAGTCTGCCACACGACTCCACTTGGACTTTTCAGGGCATGATTTTTTGGGAGACGCCCATGTGGCATCGCTGCGCACAGGCACGCACACCGTTAAAACCGACTCTTCTGGCTCCAGCCTTTCTTGCTCTGACGGCTCTGGCCGGGTGCCAGAGTCAGGCGCGGCAGGACCCTTACGTTACGCCGACCTCCACCTGTTCCTACATGCTCCCCACCGTCTCCGGTGCGCGGACCTATGCCCCGGGCAAGACAGCGGCTGAAAATCAGAAGGGTATTCCGGACAGCGCCCTTGCGTATGCGGACCCGGAAAGCCCGGCCTTTTGTGACCGCCCGCTTTCCGACACGCTCCCCACCGCCATTGAGATGGCCGATTATGTGCATGGCCTGAACACCACCGGGCTGTTCCGCACCCTGCAGCAAAGCGGGCCCTATACCGTGTTCGGCATCCCGAACACGGTGCTGGAGACTTATCAGACTCCGGCTGGCAGCAAGCTGACCGCACCGGAAAACGCCACCCTTCTGCGCGATATTCTGGCCTATTCCATTGTGAAGGGGGAATGGTCGGTCGATCAGCTGCGCGTTGCCGCTCAGGCCTCTCCCACCCACTCTGTTGGCCTGCCAACGCTGAGTGGCCGCATTCTGTCTGCATGGGTTGATCAGCCAACCGGCCAGATTATTCTGGGCAATGGCGCAGGCATGACGTCCCGCCTGTGGGTTACGGGCATCCCGCAGTCCAACGGCAGGCTGTATTTCACGCAGTCCCTGCTCCTGCCCCCTGCGAACGATCCGCCTGTGACCATCGCCAAACGCGCCACACAGGCAGTACGGGCAGACACCCCCAAAGGCATCCCGGCCCCCGTTGCGGTCACCCCGGCTGTGCCTCAGCCCATCCCCGGCCATCGGGCCACGGGAGGAGCAAATACACTGGCTACCCCGCCGCTCCTCCAGAACAGCACAACACGCTAAGCACAAAAAAAGCCTGCCAGTTTTTCAACCGGCAGGCTTTTTTAAAGGCGCAAACTCAGCTGATTACAGCAGAGACTGCGTCTTGCTCAGAACCATGTTGCACAGCTTGGTCTTCAGCTGACCTTTGAGGTTGGCCAGAGAGAACATCTGGTTATCACCCGTCTGCAGCAGACCCTGCTGACCAGCGCTATAGCCGCTGGAAGAGGTCACACCCTGCTGCTGCGTCAGGTTGTTCAGAAGAGAACTGGCAGAGCTTGCATTCGCGCCGGAAAGCACGTTGTTCTGCACGCAGTAGCCCAGAACACCGGTCAGGTTGCTGGTGCTGGCGGAAGACAGGCTGGGAAGCATGTTGCCCACCATGCCCGTAGCACTGCTTTTAGCGCTGCTGGTGGCGGCGGAAAGAGCGTTCTGCCCAATGCTGCCAAAGCTCTGCGCCTGTGCGGCAGAAGCTGCACCTGTCAGGCCAGCGACGGCAACCAGCGCCAGAAGAGTTTTCTTGTTCATCATGGGACTACCCTTTTCGAAACGTCCTCAGCCTGTATGCGGCCATAAAGGCCGGTCTTCAAGCCGAAGATCAGGGTGCAGACATGGCAGAAGGACATGGCTGAACTATGGCCAGCCGCCGCTCTCAGCCGGAAAAGGCCCAGAGAGACGGATTTTCCCAAAATGCAGGCCCGGGCAGGATGAAGTCCGCACCCACCTGCACAAAAGGTGCAACCTGAGAGGGGTCTTCAACCTCCACTACAGCGGGCAGTTCCATCACCAGACACCACCAGCGCACCAGGTCTGTCAGGCTTTCCGGGGCTTCCCCCTCCGCCGGCACTACCGGAATAGCGGTAGAAAAGCTGATATAATCGGCCCCGGCCTCACCAGCCCGCATTGCGGCGTCCCGGCTTCCGCCAACGGCAACACCCAGCTGCAAATCATCCCCGATCTGCTTGCGCACATCCTTGACGGAGGCCTCGGCAAAGCCGGTGGACAGATGCACGCCATCACACCCGGTGCGGGCAGCAAGGGCCGGTCTGTCTTCCAGCATCAGGGCAATGTCCTGCGCGTGGACAACAGACTGAACGGTCTGAATGTGTTTGATCAGCTCCGCATCTGGCGCATCGGCCAGCCGGAGCAGAACGGCAGCGGGGGTATGCTGCTGCATCCCCCGTGCCAGATCTGGCAGAAAAGCCTCGACATCCCGCAGAACGGGGGTTGCGAGATAGACATCATATGCCGTCATCCCGGCTCCCTGTCCTGTCGTCACGTCTAACTGTTTCAGCTTTTGAAGATGGTGATGATCTGGTTGAGCAGATCCAGAGCTTCCGCCTTCGGACGCTGGAAGACGTTACGACCGATGATGGAACCGAAGCCACCGCCTTCCTGAATGCCTTTGATGGTCGTCAGCAGGTTGTCCGTCCCGGCTTTTTCACCACCGGAGAAGATCACGATGCGGCGGCCGGCAAAGGTGGACTGCACCACGTGGCGGATACGGGCCGGCAGCGTGGAGATATCAATGTTGTTCTGCTCATAAACAGGCTTGTTGGCAGGCAGAGCAACCAGATCGGTCGGCGGCTTCACTTTGATGATGTGCGCGCCACACAGAGCGGCCATATGCGCGGCATAAGCACACACGTCCACAGCGGTTTCAGCCGGCTTGTCCAGCAGCGGGCCACGCGGGTAGCTCCACAGGATAACAGCCAGACCGGCAGCTTTGGCTTCCGCAGCCAGCTCACGGAATTCTTCCATCTGGTCGAAGCAGTATTCAGAGCCCGGATAGATGGTAAAGCCAATGCCTGCGCAGCCCAGACGCAGCGCATCAGCCACGGTGCCGGTCACGGCCTGATCTTTTTCCGTGGCGAGGCTGTTGGAGCTGTTGCATTTGAGGATCAGCGGGATTTCAGCCGCATATTTCGCTGCACCACATTCCAGCATGCCCAGCGGTGCGGCATAGCCGCTCAGGCCAGCTTCAATCGCCAGTTCAAAATGATAGTGCGGGTCATACGCTGCGGGGTTAGCCGCAAAGGAACGGGCCGGGCCATGTTCAAAGCCCTGATCCACCGGCAGGATGACCAGCTTACCCGTGCCACCAAGTTTACCTGCATTCAGGAAACGGGCGAGATTTGTTTTTGTACCGGGATTATCGCTCTCGTAATGATCAAGAATAGCCTTAACCTGGGGGGTAAGCGTCATTGGGAAATCCTTCCTCTTGGCTTTCATCCGGGCCTATATTTCCCGGAACCATTCACTGGCAATAACTGCGCATGAAATACGCGGCAAGATGCGTTTTTGCAGATAGCGGACCCGTAAGGTCAAATGATGGCGGACGGACTGAAAAAAGGTGCCCGCCACATGTTTGATACAGAACGCGAACCGCGGCCATGCGTTCAGAATCGGTCTGTAAAATGACATTTTTCTGACCAAGCGTGCATGCCATGACCGCATGCCCCACGCTGCGGCCGCAATCCAGAGCATGAAAATACTGGCAGCCGCTTTCCTGTTCCAGCTGGCGGATGAGCGCCTGCCACCACGACACGCCCATAAACCCTGCCGCACCGGCGGCAGAAAGGAACCCGAAGGGGGCCCTGGAAGTTTGCTGCGTAAGCACCCCTGCATTCTGCGCGGCATGGCACACTGCCATACCGGTGGCGTAATCATGAAGTGTAAAGAAGCCGTAGGGCAGAAAAGAAGGCGATAAAATTGGATTGTTTTCCATGACCATGCTTGACGCCGCCGCGTTTGCGGGTGATTCCTTTTGAGAGAAGGGTAGACAAGAATGCAAGATCAGGGTCCCGGACCATCTTTGACAGAATTACACGACCCTGCCGCCTCCGGGCCGGCAGAAACACCCTCACCTGCAGAAATTGATCCGATTGACCGGCTGAACCGCGCCTTGCAGCGTATCTCCTTCGCTCTTGATAAAAGCCGTCAGGCAGAACAGCGCAAGAGCGTGGATACGCAGGAACTCGTCGCCAATGTTGATGTGCTGATCAGCCGCGTGCGCGACGCTCTGGCCCACGCGGACCGACCGGAAGATAAATAACCATGGCGCTTGTTTCAATTCGCATTAATGGCCACAGCTATTCCGTCGGGTGTGAAAACGGCGAGGAACGGCATGTTCAGGCCATGGCCCAGCAGGTTGAACGCCGCGTGCAGCGCGTGCGGGACCTCGGCTTTACCGGGGAAAGCCGCGTGCTGGTGCTGGCCGCCCTGTTCATGGCGGATGAAATTCAGGACCTCTCCAGCCAGCATGTGCCAGAGAGCACAACGCAGGCTGTGGAAGAGGCAGAACGCCTGCGCACAGAACAAATGCTGATGAACAGTCGCCTGACTGACATGGCAGAACATGCGGAAGCTATTGCAGCCAGCCTTGAGGACGCCTACATAGAAGAGGCGGAGCTGCCCGGTGCGTCAGGCGAGTCATTCCCTGGGCCGATAAGCACTTCCTAGGGAGCTGGCTCTGTTGTGGCCCTGGTCACATTATCCGGCGCCCACCTGTACAAGCAGGTCCTGGAGGTTGAAAGACCAACGGCCATGGCGGCTTCGCACTCTTCTTCTTTAGTTTCAGACCCACCGGCTATTGCCGAAGCCAAGCAGGCACAGCGCACACGCTGCCTCGCTGTTCTGAAAGACCGCCCGGCCGGGGTGGACACAACCCTTGCGGCACGTCTGGCGGAAACATTGCTGGCCACACAGTGCATACACATTGCCTGTGTCTGGCCCCTGCCGCACGAGATTGACCTCCGCCCCCTTTGCCATCAGCTCAGCACCGCCGGACGCCACGTGTTGCTGCCGGATACGCCCCCACGCGGGCAACCGCTGACTTTCCGGCTCTGGACCCCCCACACCCCTATGCTGCGCGGGCGCTTTGGCACCCAGGTGCCCGACGGCCCGACTCTGACGCCCGACCTTGTGCTGGTCCCCCTGCTGGGGTTTGACCGCACCGGCAATCGGTTGGGATATGGGGGCGGTTATTATGACCGCACACTGGCATCCCTGCCCGATGTGCGCAGCATTGGCTACGCACTGGCTGCGCAGGAAGTGGACCAGCTTCCCACAGGCCCGTATGACCAACCCCTCTCCCGTCTGGTAACAGAACGGGAGACTCTGCATTTTGACTGACTGCAAACGAGGAAAGACGACGGCGTGAGAATTCTTTTTCTGGGTGATATTGTTGGCCGGTGTGGCCGTGAGGCCGTTCTGTCCCGCCTGCCAACATTACGGAAAACGCTCGCGCTGGATCTGGTGGTGGTGAACGCGGAAAATGCCAGCCACGGGTTTGGGCTCTCCCCCGCCATTGCGACGGACCTGTTTGAAGGTGGCGTGGATGTCATCACGCTGGGGAACCATAGCTGGGACCGGCGGGACATGATTGGCCATATTGGCTCCGCCCCGCGCATTATCCGCCCCATCAATTTCCCGCCCGGCACACCGGGGAACGGCAGCGTACAGGTTGAACTGGCAGATGGCCGCAAGGCACTCGTGGTCAACGCCATGGGCCGTCTGTTCATGGACCCGCTGGATGATCCCTTCCGCTGCATGAATGAACTACTGACGCGCCACCGTCTCGGGGTCACTACGCAGGCCATCGTGGTCGACATCCATGCGGAAGCCACCAGTGAAAAATGGGCCTTTGGCAATGTGCTGGATGGCCGCGTCTCTCTGGTGGTGGGCACGCACACCCATACCCCCACGGCAGACCACCGGATTCTGCCTGCCGGAACCGCCTTCCAGACCGATGCTGGCATGTGCGGGGATTATGACAGCGTGATCGGCATGACCAAGGAACCTGCCATGGCCCGCTTTATCCGCAAGATGCCGGGCGAGCGCCTGCAACCGGCGGAAGGTGACGCCACCATGTGCGGCATCATGGTGGAAACAGACGACGCCACAGGTCTCGCCCGCCGTATCGCCCCCATTCGGCAAGGTGGCCATCTGGCCCAGACTCTGCCTGATTTTTAAGCACTTTTACTCAGGCTGTCTGGCGAGAAAACCCCGCCAGACGCTTTAAACGCCCTCTAAGCGTTACCAGACCAGACGCGGCAAAGAGGCAACCGGACGCAGGCCCGCGGCTTCAGCTTCTTCGGCGGCAAGCTCTGTATTGTCGCCAATCATCTCCTGATGAATGCCGCCCAGAATCCACGCGCCAGCAATCCCGGCAACGGCGGCCCCGCGCATATCGGTGGCCAGGGCGTCACCAATCGCCAGAATGCGGTCCTGCGGCACATTCAGCATGGAAAAGACAGGGGCATAAATGTCCTTGTATGGTTTACCAACCCACCGCACATTGCCGCCTTCCTGCTCATAAAATGATGCCAGAACACCCGCGCAGATCATCCGGCGGCCACCTTTGACCACAACCATGTCCGGGTTAGCGCACAGCATGGGCAGACCGCGTTCCAGCCCGGCCCGCAGTTCGGGCAGATACGGGTCTACCGAGTCCGCCCCGCGTTCCGCATCCGGCCCGGTATTGAGGATAAACTGCGCGTCTGCCGGGTCCGTCACCCGGTCCAGATCCAGCCCGTCATACAGACCCAGATCATGCGTGCCGCCCACATGCAGGACCCGCCGCCCCAGACGGGCAAACCACGGATCATCCCGTTCCCGCAGCAGGCGACGCACTTCTTCCCCACTGGTCATCACACCATCATGCAGGTCCCGGCTGATGCCAAACCCTTCAAGCTGGCGGCAGACGACCTCTGCCGGACGCGGTGCGTTGGAAAGCATGACCACGCGCTTGCCTGCCGCCCGCAGGGCTTCCAGACAGGCCACGGCACCAGGATAAGGCTGCACGCCATCATGCACCGTGCCCCACAGGTCAATAATATAGCCGTCATACTGGTCTGCTACGGCAGACAGGCCCGTCAGAGTTTGCATCTCAGCCTGTGTTTTCGTCATCTTACAGGTCCGCTCCCCGGATATCGGCCAGCGTTTCCACGCCATCTGCCCGCATGCGATCCAGCATTTCCTGCTTCAGGCGAGCGATAATGGCGGGCCCTTCATAAGAA
This sequence comes from Acetobacter sp. P5B1, assembly GCF_018811985.1. Lineage (NCBI taxonomy): Bacteria > Pseudomonadati > Pseudomonadota > Alphaproteobacteria > Acetobacterales > Acetobacteraceae > Acetobacter > Acetobacter sp. P5B1. The sequence goes on from NZ_JACRVS010000007.1 coordinate 262,491, forward strand.
AACGCCGCATAGAACTGCACGAGGTCCGCGCCCAGACGAATGCGGTCCAGCACATCCGCGCCCGACTCAATGCCGCCGCAGGAAATCAGTGCCATCCGGCCAGCAGAAGCCTCTGCCACCAGACGCAGCATTTCCGTCGCCCGCGTGCGCAGCGGACGACCAGACAGACCACCGCTTTCCGTTTTGTTCGGGCTAAGCAGCGTGGCCGGTCGCGCCAGCGTCGTGTTGGTGACAATCAGCCCCTGCGCGCCGCCCGCAATGGCGGCTTCCACAATCGGGCCAACCGCATCATTTTCCAGATCCGGCGCCAGCTTGACCAGCAAGGGCGGCCGTTCCGGATGGCGCTCGGCAATGGCGTCCAGAATGCTGCGCAGACGTGCCGAATCCTGCAGGCCGCGCAGGCCCGGCGTGTTGGGGGAGGACACGTTCAGCACAATATAATTCACATACGGCTTAACCCGCGCCACCAGTGCAGGATAATCGCGCTCCGGGTCCGCACCCGTCTTGTTAATGCCGAGGTTTGCGCCAATCGGCACCCCTGCCCCGGCACCGCGCCCGGACGGCAGTGGACGATGCAGACGAGCCAGCCGGACAGCAAACCGATCAATCCCCTGATTGTTAAAGCCCATGCGGTTAATAACAGCGTGGTCTTCCGTCAGCCGGAACAGGCGCGGTTTGGGGTTGCCAGCCTGCGGACGCGGCGTGACCGTCCCCGCCTCCACAAACCCGAACCCCAGTTTGGCCAGCGGACGAATCACACGGGCATTTTTATCAAACCCGGCGGCAATCCCCAGCGGGTTTGAAAAGCGCATCCCCATGGTGCGCGTGGCCAGTGCCGGGTCATCCTTCGGGCGATTGACCGGCACGGACACACCCATTTGCAGGGCATCCAGCGCCAGTTCATGCGCGGTTTCAGGGTCCATCTTACGAAGGAGCGGAAGGGAGAGAGATGCAAGCAGAGACATGCTTCTGTACTGCCCCAAGCCGCCAGACAAGAAAAGGGAAAAAACCCCACGCTGTTTGCAGCGGGAGGCAGCCCCCTGCATTTTTATCTTGCAAATGAGAATTGTTCTCATTTAAATCAAAACACCACCGCAAAAGAGGACCGAAGGGCTGCCCCCTTCAGGATGATGCCATGACACGCTCACCGGTTTACCTGACAGACCTTGCCTGCAGCGAACGGCTGACTATCTGGACCATTCGCCGCCTGGCCGGCACTGCCTCCTGCTGCTCGCATGCCCGCAACACCACGTCCACCAGCCTGTTTCTGCCGTGCTTCCGGCAGGATTTTCTGGCCGTGGCGCATGCGTTTCATGAAACACTGGCCCAGATGGCCGCGCTGGAACTGCCCTCGCTGGATATCCGCTCCGGCAGCGCACTGGCCATTACCCCCACGGAATACAGCCTGCTACTGGCCACGGAAGCCGCGCAGAACGAGCAGGACACTACTGTCCACGCCCTCCTCAAACCGCTGATGTCCTTCCCCAACCTGCTGGGACGCCTGACCAATGCCATCACCACACTGGGGGCCTGTCTGGCCGGAGCCGGATACTGGTTGTCTCACCACACGGGCTGGCCCGGTCCGGTTTCAGCCTCCGCTGGCCCGGCGCAACCTGATGGCAAACCTGTTGCCTCAGCGCGTAAACTTCCCACAACGGCCGCTGTCCTGTCCCTGACCCGCTGGCACGATTTTGATATTAGCTCCGCCCCCGTCAGCTGGCCGCAGGCACTTCGACGCACCTCCGCCGCCCCAGACGCCATCGCTCTGCCGCACTAAACCGTGCCCGGACAGAGCCGGCCACCCGGCTGACCGGGGCACAAACCGATTGAAACACAGCCTTGAGGGGGAACACCTGCCTTTACGGTGCTCCCCCAAAACCGCTTTATCCCGCTCCGTGTCGGGCGCAGCGTTTTCCTGTGGGTCGGGTCGCGCTTTTTTCACACACCGGTTGCCCTGCTGCACATCAGATCATGCTATTCTGTATGGAATGACTGAGCCTGTACGCCGGATTATTCACATCGACATGGACGCCTTTTATGCGTCCGTCGAACAGCGGGACGCGCCAGAACTGCGCCGACGACCGGTGGCGGTCGGGCGTAGTCAGGAACGTGGCGTGGTAGCGGCCGCCAGTTATGAAGCCCGAAAATTTGGGGTGCGTTCCGCCATGCCATCCCTCGTGGCACAACGGAAATGCCCGGAACTGATTTTCGTGCCGCCGCGCTTTGAGGTCTATCGTGCGGTTTCTGCCCAGATTCATGCGGTTTTTGCCCGCTATACGCCGCTTATTCAGCCACTCTCGCTGGACGAAGCCTATCTGGATGTCACAGACCCGCTTCTGCCGCGTCCCTCTGCCACCGCCATTGCGCAGGAAATTCGGGCCGCCATCCATGCAGAAACCGGTCTGACCGCATCAGCTGGCGTGTCTTACAACAAATTTCTGGCCAAACTCGCCTCAGACTATCGCAAACCCAATGGTCAGTTTGTCATCCCGCCCGGTGCGGGAGAGACTTTTGTGGCCGACCTGCCCGTCAGCAGTTTTCACGGAATCGGTCCGGCTACTGCTGCCCGCATGAACGCTTTGGGCATTTACACCGGTGCCGATCTGCGAACACAGAGTCTGGACATCCTCACCCGCCATTTTGGCAAAGCGGCGACGTTTTATTACGGCATTGCCCGCGGGGAAGACCCACGCCCCGTGGAACCGCACCGCCCTCGCAAATCCATTGGGAAAGAAACAACCTATGAGCGGGATCTGCGCCGGGAGGAAGAACTCTACCCTGCACTCACCACTCTGGCGCAAAGCGTCTGGCACGCCTGCACAAAGCGGCATGCCTCCGGGCGCACCGTGACGCTAAAGCTCCGCTACGTAAACTTTCAGCAACTTACCCGCAGCCATTCCTTTACAGACCCGGTTCCTTCCGCGATCGCACTGGAAGAGACAGGCCATTTCCTTCTGCGCCCGCTCCTGCCGCTCCCCCGGCCCGTGCGCCTGCTTGGCATAACGGTCTCATCCCTCACATCCACGGACGAACCGCCGGCTACTGAACAGCTTTCTCTTCTATCTCAATTTTAAGTGCATATTTGAGAATAACGGAAATATAACTCTTTTTTATTTATTATATTTCAACCTATTTTTTTAAAAATACCGCAATGACGGAAAATAGTCTTACATGAGAATTTCCTGAAAACTGCTCAAGAGACGTGTCATTCTTCCTATCCAGTCTGGAATAATTTGCCCCTTAAGCATCCGAAACGGACCGCTCCCTCATTTTGCGTCTTCTTTCAGAAGAGCCTAAGAAACAAGTCATTCCGCACCTGCAAGGATGCCACAATGTCGCCTAACACTCTCTCCCAACCCGACGCACCAAAACCCTCTTCCCTAACGCCCGAAGGCTATCATCGCGGACTTGGTCGGCGACAAATCCAGATGATCTCCATTGGGGGAGCCATCGGGACCGGACTGTTTCTTGGTGCTGGCTCACGCTTGCAGCAGGTTGGTCCCTCGCTGGCCCTGGTCTATCTGGTGTGCGGTATCTTCGCCTTCCTGATGCTGCGCGCTCTTGGCGAACTGGTCATGTACCGCCCCACCAGCGGCAGCTTTGTCTCCTACGCACAGGAATTTCTAGGCCCGCAGGCATCGTATGTGGCGGGTGCCATGGCGTTCTTCAACTGGGCCATGACCGGCATTCTCGATATCACCGCTGTAGCCCTCTACATGCATTTTTGGGGAACATTTGCCGCTGTACCCCAATGGGTTTTTGCCCTGATCGCCCTCATTCTCATTGCTGGCATGAACATGATTGGCGTGCGCTGGTTTGGGGAGATGGAATTCTGGTTTTCCCTGATCAAAGTCGTCGCACTCAGTCTGTTTCTGATAATTGGTGTTGCGATCCTCGGGCTCCGCACGCCCGTTGGCGGGGAGACCACCGGGCTGCATCTCATCACACAAAATGGAGGCTTGTTCCCACATGGTGTGTTGCCAGCGCTTGTGCTCGTGCAAGGCGTCGTGTTTGCCTATGCCGCCATTGAGCTGATCGGCACGGCCGCCGGTGAGTGCGAAGATGTGCCGCACATTCTCCCCAAAGCCATTAATGCCGTCATCTGGCGGATTGGCCTGTTTTATGTGGGCACCGTCACTTTGCTGGTCCTGCTGCTGCCATGGCAGGCCTACCAGACAGGCGTCAGCCCGTTTGTCACGTTTTTCACACGGCTGGGCGTGCCAGGCATTGATACCGTCATGAATATTGTGGTGCTGACAGCCGCCCTTTCCAGCCTGAACTCCGGCCTGTATTCTACAGGACGTGTTCTGCGGGCACTGGCGCTAGACGGCTCCGCCCCAAAATTTCTGACCTATATGAACTCCCGCTCCGTACCCTCTGCCGCCATTCTCCTGACGGTATCCATTTATCTGGTGGGCGTGGTGCTGAACTATTTTCTACCCACCCAGATTTTTGAAATTGTGCTGAATCTGGCATCACTGGGCGTTCTGAGCACGTGGAGTTTCATCGTTCTCTGCCAGATGCGCCTCCGCAAAGCGATCAACCGGGGCGAGATACCTGCCACCTCTTTTCCCATGCCATGGTCGCCCATCAGTTCGTGGCTTACACTGGCCTTTTTTGCCAGTGTTATCGTCCTTATGGCGTTTGATTACCCCAACGGCACATGGACCATCTGCTGTATTCCGGTTCTGGTTATTTTTCTGACCATCGGCTGGAAAGTCTTCCGTCACACACCAGAACCAGATGGAGGGTTCGAAAAACCCCTTGGCTCTGAGTTGTTCTGTGTGATTCCATTTTTTTGGCGTTGATTGGGGATGGAGGAAGATGAAGCAATCTGGTTTCTTTGATGTTGAAGAGCGTCTTGCTCGGCTGAGCGGGCTTGGCGATCAACTGGAGGCCTTTTCCCGGACTGTGGATTTTGAGGTGTTCCGCCCTGATCTGGAGCTGGCTCTGGCCTATTCAGACGGAAGTAAAGGCGGACGTCCGCC